>NZ_JAAHGB010000068.1:0-37793 GCF_010672695.1 Okeania sp. SIO1H4 | reverse complement strand
ATAGACGTAGACCTATCCTGAAATCCCGCTTCCTACGCTAAAACGGCGTAGTAAGGGTTTGAGGACTTTTTTAGTTATGTTAATTGACAAAGACTTAAATGTAAGTATAGAGTGTAGAGATGCGGTTGGCTTGACCGTTAATGCCTGTGGATGAGTAACCGCCAACGGCCTCAGTAGAAGCAGGAAGTAAACGTCAATTTGTCACGTTATATGACGCTTTGTATCAGTTTTATAGAGCAGCTGTTCGATTCGTCTGGCGCAGAAGTTAGGAGTCAGAATGGTTTGGATAAATTTACTTGCTACTTTTATTTCGTGTTTAATTTTGCCTACTTATACCAATTTGATATTTGATAAATGTTTCTTACAGATGGTAGGGACTTTGCATGCAACTTCCCTACGAAATAACGAATAAGCAAGAAGGAAGAAGGGTTCAACAATTAATAATTAGGGTTTGCGTTCAAAAGTCTTATGGGTGAGGGTAGGAGTCAGGAGTCAGGAGACAACCCACCCCTCGCCCCTCCCCCTCCGGTGGAGGGGAAGACAGGAGAAATGGGAATTATAGAGGAGGTTAGGAGGAAGAATAGTCTCTTGATTTTTCTGCGCAACTATGCGCCTAAAATGCTAAATTTTTGAACCTAAGCGACCTAAAAGGTTGGAATTTTTTCAACTAAAAAATCCTAAAACCTTTATATGTCAATGCTTTTAGATTTATTCAGCAAGCCCTAATTAATAATTAATAATTAATAATTACCTCTTCTTTTCAAGGAGAGGTAAGACTAATCATGAAAATTTTTTCTTCTCTTGGTCGATTGGATATGGCGAGGAGACCCGTTCTTACAGACCCGCTCCGAAGATCGTCATCCCACCCTTCGGGAAGCTCCGAAGAGAGAACTCCGTTCCGCTGTCGCGAACGACCACTTGTTTCTCCTTTAAAGGAGAGGATTTTTACCTTAATTATTCGGTAAATTTTGAAAAAAAGGAAAAAACGATATAAATAACTATCTAAAATGAGCTGGAACACCTATTTTTAAGCAGCTCCGATCAATATCTACCTTTTTGTAGAATTCTTTTTTCAAATTCCCCAACATAATTTTATACTTATTGAACACTTCAGTTATTAGGTAATAATAATAGTTCACTCATATTTTTAGCAATTATTTATATGAAGTAAAGGTATTTTATTCGTTATTTATCTACTCTATACAGACGTTGCATGCAAGGTATCCCACATATTATTGAAGAAGGAGACAGGAGACAGGAGACAGGAGACAGGAGACAGGAGACAGTCGGAAAATTACATGGGGATTCTCACCCCAAGTAATTTTGAACACCGTGTAGACGGTGGGGTATTAAACCCACAAAGAAAATGATAAAATGTAGCAAAAATGCGTGATATTTTGTATTAATTTTGCATAGGTACTTAGATATAAAATTAAAGATAAAGATATTGATAATTTATTTGCTACTCCTTTCTTTCCTTTTTCCCTTTTTCCCAAGTATGCTAATTATGAGAAAATTCTCCAAACTTTGTCGCTCAAAACTCTAAAAAAACAAAAATAAATTATCCTACTCATCTGTATTTTTCTTTTTTTTAGTAGGTTTAGGAATAGGTTCTTTTCTTGTTGGAGCTGAATTTGCCGAATTATAATTCTGGGAAGTAGGTCTGCGAGAATAATTACTTCTTCTATTATCATTAAATGTTTTTCGACCTTTAAATGGAGGCTTACGACGATTATTAACAAATAGACTACCTATATCATTAGCATATTGAACGACAAGAAATGTATCCTGCCTTTGAATATGTAAATCCCAGAAACGATTCAGTGGGCGATCGCCTAAATTCCCTTTTAGTTTCAGCTTGAAAAACCTAGGAGTATCTTCATCCTTGCGAGGAGCTTGTTTAACTCTAACTATTATATATTCTTCTTCTTGAGATTGATAAATTACTTCTCCTCGGATGGAAAAATAACCATCATTTAAGCTTAATAAACTATCTATTTGATTCTCATCATCAGTAACAATAGTAGTTTGTTGAGAATTATCTATATCTTCTGATGTTTGTGGTATTTCTTCACTTTGATTATCTTCAGCAGTGGGAGAAATGGTCAAAGAAGAAGTAACATTATCTTTTGATTCAGTATTTTTAATTTTTCTGAGGGTTTCTGGTTCCCATACCCCCATAATTTGGATATGTAGGTCATCATTTTCTTGTCTAGTACGAGGATAAACAACCCACAGATGTTCCTCCTCTAGGTCTAAATGATTTTTTAATAGACTCATTACCCGACCTAACAATACAGCATCTATTTCTGAACCATCTGGAGTTTGTAAACTGCCCCGTGTAAATTGTTCTGTAGAAGGTTGATAACGACCTCGAACTAAACCTATAGCTCGATACTGTTTTGGTTCACTTGGGGGAGCAATTGGATGTTGTCGCACAATAGTATTATCTTGATTAGGAGTATCAATTTCATTTTGATCTAAATCTTGAGATTCCCAAGAATTTAACGGCTGATTATCTGTCACAGTTAAAGTATGAATATCTCGATCTTTCTCTTTGGCCATCTCTTTACCTGAAGATTTATTAGTTAATTTTACCGAAAAATTGGGGGATGTGCCTCGCCCTTATAGGGCAACTTTTTAATTGATTAAGTGGGAAGACATAAGCTATAGTATTATTGTCGCAGGTGGGCAATCCGAGACAATAAATCGACACTATTGTTATTAATCCAATTAGATTGTTGATTAATCCGTACATTTTCCACAATTCTTTAATTTTCTTGGCTCGTTTGCACAGCATACCGTAGGAAATGAAAAAAAATTGGACACGTATATAATGAATTGTGGAAATATTTGACAGTTTGCTACAATAACAAAGGCAAGAACCAAGCTAACTTAATTTAATTCTCAGGGTTGAAATCCTATACAAAACTTTTAAGAGTAGGTTGCCTATAAAGGTGGTTAACAAATCCATTAACCTTAAAATACCCGAAAATAATAATGGAATAGAGTAGCAAAGTTTTCAAATTAATCAAAAGCTTTTATTAGGTGGAATTACCACCGATTTTAAGCCTGTGGAGAAGATTAGGTGGCAACCTTCGGGTACTGCGCAGGAAGCTATTCTCCAAAGCTCAAACCGCAGTTTGGGTAAGTCTGAATAAGTTCAGTAGAACGGAATTTAATCTCATGGTAGATAAACGTCGTGGTTTTTTGATGGCGGTGGTGGTGTTGGTAATAATTGCTTTTTTAGGATTTTCTCTATCTCCTTTATTAGGGGGACTATTAGAGGCCAATCAAAATAATGGTCAATCCACTCCATCTTCAACTCAGACTCCTGTAGCAGATCAAGAAGCAGATTTGCTGGCACAAGCACGGGGTTATGAGTTAGTTTTACAAAGGGAACCAGATAATCAAACTGCACTACAAGGATTTTTACAAGTTAAGTTAGAGTTAATTCAATCAGGAAAGGGCAATATTGAGGATGTTATACCTCCATTAGAAAAATTATCTGAATTAAATCCTGGTAATACAGATTATAATGTACTGCTAGCTCAAGCTAAAACATATACAGGCGATCGCGAAGGTGCGGCTCAAATTTATCGTTCCCTTCTGGCAGCTAAACCTGGAGATTTAAAGGCTTTGCAGGGTTTGGTTAATTTGTTGTTGCAACAGGAGCGCCCGGAAGCTGCTATTGGCTTATTACAGGATACACTAAAAGCGGCTCCTGTGGCAAATCAAGTGGAAGCTGGAAGTATTGATGTGGTTTCAGTGCAGTTGATTTTGGGACAGGTTTATGCAGAGCAGAAACGCTACGATGAGGCGATCGCTGTTTATGATGAAGCAATTAAGGGCAATGCTGAAGATTTTCGGCCTGTTTTAGCTAAGGCAATTATGCTCAGAGAGCAAGGTAATAATGAAGCTGCTCAAGAGCTTTTCGATCTGGCAATAGAACTAGCTCCTGCAGGATTTAAAGATCAAATTAAGCAGGAAGTTTCGGCTAATTCCAGTTCCGAACCACAAGCATCTCCAGAATCAAATGCTACTGAAACTCAGGTAGAAGAGTAGAAAATAATTAGATTAGTATTAGCTCCAAATTAGTTAGGGTTTGCTGAAAAAGTCTTATGGGTGAGGGTAGGAGACAGGAGACAACCCACCCCCAACCCCTCCCAGGAGGAAAGGGGAATTTAGAGTAGGTAGGAGTAAGAATTGTCAGAATGATTTCTCTGCCCAACTATGCGCCTAAAATACCCTCCATGCATGAGCATGAAGAGCTGAAAACCAGGCACTTTTTTCGACCTCAAAAAGGCACTTGTCTTTATATGTCAATGCTTTTAGATTTAATCAGCAAGCCCTAGTTAAATTCAAAAACTAAACAATTTTGGACTTAAAGATTTATTTAATCTATTGAACTCTGATAAATTATCAGGGTCTTTTTTTTGCAAGTAAATAGCCAATACTAATTAACCCTACTCCCAATATTGTGACTTGATCTATTAGTGTTTGAGAAGTTTCTTGATGAGGATTAAGACTATATTTCCAATTTCCTACCTTTGCCATCATCAAGTCTGTTTGACTGTAGGTGTAAAGAAACTTTAACTCCAAATTACTGTTTTGTAGCAGTAGAATTAGAAGTTTTGTAACTGCTATTGCTTCATTATTAGCTTTCGAGTTAATAACATCACCAATTACAATAGTAGGCTCTATTTTAACATCTGTTTGGGTTGCCTGAGCTGTTAAAAAAAATTCTGAGGCATTATTATTAGCTGCCTGTGCTGAATTTATATCGATCGTGCTGTAGCTAAGAATAGTACTAATAATTATAGAGGCTATTTTTATAAATTTTATAAAAGGGTTTCTCATCTCAGTATATTCCACAATACTTAATTAAGATTTTTCACCATAGAGACCTGTTCTAATTAAACTTTTGTGAATTAGTTAAATCACACATCCTTAAATGGATGAAGCTAGAAGAACTTTTTTTCTCAACAGTATTATTACTGATGTGCCACTTTTATAGTATGAGCTTTGTGTCAAGTTGTGTACTAATAGAATAACGGAGAAATAATGATTTAGATCACTGACGAAGTAACTTTTTTATGCGTATATATCCTTAATTAAGGATTTCATTTTTGTAACTTCTAAGTATGTATACACAAATGTGGAGCGTTATATGAAATACTAAAATTTTTGCTACAAATATTTAGGCTGTTTCCAGGAGTCAGGAATCAGAAGTCAGTAGGAATAGCTTATATATAATTTAGTTACAGTCAAGCTCTGTTTTGAGTCAAATCGACATTTCTAGGTAAAGTCTTTTAAGTAGGAAAATTATTCGTAGCATTATTTTTTATATTTCATATATAGGTGGGAAAATTTAGTTGAAGACTGTCTACTTATGTATTGGACATTTGACGCATTCTACATGGGCTACTGATGGTTGAAATACTGAACAGTTTAATCATAATGATAAACCTTAACAATTTTCAGCGTTGGTGTAGCCTAGGCACAGCTATATCGCCATACAAAAAAACTCTAAATTTTCTGCTAGTTGGCTTGATTATTTTTGAATTTTTATTAGTTCTAATTTATCTTGGCAGTATCTTAGTTAGTGGTAAATCCTACCCCCTATTTGACATGAACGGTCAAATGACTATTTCTTCTCTCTTACAAGCATTACATTTATTAATAATTGGATTGATACCTTTAATATTACTTTTCAAAGAATGGCATTCTCACATTCCCCCTTCTAATAGGTTTAAATTAACCTTTGCTATACTCTTAATTTATGGTGCTATTGATGAAGTATTTAAAATTCATCTACAACTAAAAAATTGGATTCCTTGGTTGGGCGAACGTGGTTGGCTGCAAATATATATAGTTCTTTTTATTATGCCTTTGATTGTCTTTTACTCAGACTTGAAATTCTTGTGGCGTTCCTATCGTCGAGAAACTTTTTTAGCATTACTAGGAATGTTGATTTTTGCCATTGGAGGATTTGGAGCTGAACTTTTTAAAGATATTGCTCAACCTTTACTCAGTTTATTATTTACACAAGATTTTTTAATGAGTTTTATTGAAAAAATTCGCATTGCTTTTGAAGAATTTTTTGAACTAATTGGTGAAAATTTAATTGCCTATGGATTTTTACTTTTTCTGGGTAAAAGACTAGTGCCGCTACGCGGAAGTTAAAAGTCAAAAGTTAAAAGTCAATCATTTTTTATTTGTAATTGTTTGAGGATTTTGTAACTGGTCAGTTATTTCCGCCATCTTGCACTAGATAAAGATCGGCAAATGATTAGCCAAGAAGTCGTAAATACTCAACCTTAATACAAACATCCATTGCTAAATTTAAACCTGCATCTAATGCTTTATTTGCTGACTGCCAATCTTTAACATCTAGCTGAGTCCAAATAGTTTTGGCATGAATAGCGATCGCTGAGTCTACTATTTCTGGTAAATATTCAGAACGGCGGAAAACATTAACAATGTCTACAGGTTCAGGAATATCTGTTAAAGCAGCATAACTAGGTTGACCATCAATTTCTTTAACTACTGGATTAACAGGATAAACTTTATAACCTACCTCTCGTAAAAATCTAGCAATTTGATAGCTAGTACGAATTGGTTGATCAGAATGACCCACCACAGCAATTACTTGAGAATTTGTTAGTATCTCTCGCTTCAGATGATCGTTAGTATTCAAATTGACCATGATTTTGTTTAATAAGCAATATATTCTAAATAGGACAATATTATGATATAGCAATATAATTTGAGTTGTGAGATATTGGAGAGTTTTAGGGAACAGGGAACAGAGAACAGGGAACAGGGAAGAAAAAACGAATATATATATATATGAAGTAGGATAACTGCTATATTCTATACTTGAAAGGAACACTTCAATTTTCACATCTGATTCCTGATTGCTATATAATATAAATTAATTTTTTATCCAAAATTTATAATATTTTGATAATTAGTTATGACCGAAAAATTATGGTCAATAATCTCCCATTTTAAGGGTATAAAAAAAGAGAATATTCTAGATTTAAAGCCTCTAGTTGAAGCAAGAAATACTGAATTTTGTAGTTCCGATTATAGGAGGATAACTGATAACTGAAATGACGAAATTTAGTAGTGAGTATTCGCGTTAAATTTCTGAAAAACAGCCTTTTTTTTTAATTAGATGCTAGACAAATTTTTATCCTCTACAGCATCAGACCTATAAGCACTATTTAAACTGTTGAAAATTACCATTTTTTTTGCGGGTTTAATACCCCACCGTCAACGAGGGTGCTTAAAATTGCTTGGGGTTATCAGACACGGAGTGGCCGGTCGTTGACTATCCATAAGCAATTTTTCCTTCAGCATAGCTGCCTTCTTCAACATTTAATCATTAGACATCTCCAGAAAAGAAACTTGCTCTTTATTTACTATAAACTAGGGTTGTAAAAGTTACTTACAAAATCATTTTCCGTATTTTTTTCCTAAAAACATCTTCCCTGTTCCCTGTTCCCTGTTCCCTATTCCCTACTGTTACAAAAAGTCTATATCTTTTTCACCAGATGTCTATTACCAATTACCAACAATAATGAACAAACCAATTAATATCTTCGAGTATGGATCTTTGGCAATACAACATTTATCTCAAATGGCACTAGATTATTATGCTAGTGGCGCATGGGATGAAATTACTTTGCAAGATAACCGTACTGCTTATGAACGATATAAATTACGACCTCGAATGTTAGTAAATGTTAGCCAGCGAAATTTAACTACAAAAATCCTGGGACAGCATATTAAAATGCCAATTTTAATTGCCCCTATGGCTTTTCAATGTTTAGCACATCCAGAAGGAGAATTAGCAACAGCAAGAGTAGCAGCAGATTTAGGAACAATAATGGTATTAAGTACCATGTCCACTAAAAATTTAGAAGATGTGGCATTAGCTCCAAATGTGCCAAAAAATTTTTGGTTTCAACTCTATGTACATCGCGACCGCGGTCTAACTCGTGCTTTAGTAGAAAGAGCTGAAGCTGCAGGTTATCAAGCATTATGCTTGACAGTTGATGCGCCAATTTTGGGTAGAAGAGAACGCGATCGCCGAAATAAGTTTACTTTACCATCTGACATGGAATTAGCTAATTTAACGTCGATGGCAAATTTAGAAATTCCTCAAACAGAAGATGAGTCTGGGTTATTTGCTTATGTTGCCAATCAACTAGATCCAGCTCTTACCTGGGGAGATATAGACTGGTTGCAGTCATTGACATCATTACCTATAGTAGTTAAAGGAATTTTGCGGGAAGATGATGCTATTCGAGCTGTAGAACATGGGGCAAAAGGCATTATTGTTTCTAATCATGGAGGTCGGCAGTTAGATGGAGCGATCGCCACTCTTGATGCTCTCCCAGAAGTAGTTGCAGCAGTGGGACATCAAGTTGATGTACTGATGGATGGAGGTATACGCAGGGGTACAGATATTCTCAAAGCATTAGCATTAGGGGCAAAAGCTGTTTTAATTGGGCGTCCGGTTTTGTGGGGACTAGCAGTGGATGGAGAAGCAGGGGCGGGTCATTTGTTGGAGTTATTGCGCGATGAATTAGAAGTGGCAATGGCATTGAGTGGCTGTGCTAAGATAGAAGATATAGATTCTAGTTTAGTTCGTTATATTTAAAATAAAGAAGGAAGAAGGAAGAAGGAAGAAGGAAAAAGTGGATGGGGACTCTAACCCCAACTAATTGTAAACACCGCAAGTGACGGTGGGTATTAAACCTAAAAGAAAAAGATAAAAATTTCAGGTTTATTCATCTAATTGGGTGAAGTTTTCTATAGGTAATAATTCTGTAATTGAGTCAGATATAAAGTTCAAATAAGGTTGTTTATTTAGATGGAAAGTAAAAAAATGAACAAATCTAAAACTATTAATAATCCCAAAGTATATGAAACTAAAAATACAGGTATGGCTTACCTTTTATGGTGTTCTGGTTTTTTAGGTATTTGCGGATTACATAGATTTTATTCTGGGAAATATGTAACTGGTAGTTTGTGGTTAGCTACTGCGGGTTTATTAGGAATTGGTCAATTGTTTGATGTCTTCTTTATTCCTGGAATGGTAGAACAGAAAAATCTCAAAAATTTCAAGAAACAATTAGATTCTGGGGATATATATAATTACTTTTCTCAAGAACAAATAGTGAGAATGTTAGAAACTAATCCCCCAAAATCAGACACACAAATTATTCTTCAACTAGCTAAGGAAAATCCAGATGGAATTTCAATAGCAGATTGTATCATTGCTACAAATAAAACAGTACCAGAAATGAAAGAACTGTTAAAAAAATTATATAAAGAGGGTTTATTAGAAATGGATAATCACCCCGAAACAGGGGCTGTTATTTATAAAGTATTTTAAAATTTTAGATTGTTTAAGTTGAGCTTATTTCTTAAATCTCTAATATGATGTTCCCTTGAATACTTATAAATCAGGGAGTAGGTCATTTCAGTTATCAGTTATCAGTTAGCCTCATAAGGTAAATAACTAACAAGATATCTTTACTTAATACAAATAATTGCTATTATTGTTTTTGGCGTGCGATAAAAGGTTAATCAATTGAGCTATAATTAAACCTTAATATGAAAGTCAGCTTCCTTGACTTTAAACTTTATATTCATTTAAACACTGTCCTTAAGTGGATAGTCTTATTGCTAAGAGCTGACAGCTAATAGCTGTTTGCGCAGCATTCCGCAGGAAATGCTTACATTCCCTATTCCCTGTTCTCTGTTCCCTATTACCTAGCGCGTAGCGCTATATACAAATATAATTGTTGTAAAAATCCACAATGACTCAAACAGAAATAAACACAATTACCGTTGCTAAAAAAGCATTTGATAAATTTACTCATGGTTTAGCAACTGGAGAATGGGAAGCATTTTTGGATATGCTTACTGATGACTTTACCTTTTGGTTTCCCGTAGGAAAATTTCATGGTTTAAACGAAGGAAAAGACCGCGCTAGAGAATTTTTTCAGTATGTTTCTGAAGCTTATAGTGAAGGACTTTCAATTACTTCTTTAGACAATATTACTAGCAACGAAACAACAGTAGTATTTGAATTTCGGGATGAAGGCCCAATGTGGGGAAAAGCTTATAAAAATCGAGTAGCAGTTTCTTTTGATGTCAGAGGAGATAAAATTTGTTCCTACCGAGAATATTTAGGTAGTGATGGTAAGTCGAATTAATTAGCTATAGCAGGGAATAGGGAATAGGGAACAGGGAACAGGCAATAGGCAATAGTGGGAAAAATATTTCCCTGTCTTACAGTTTATTACCAGTCTATGTCCTAACCAACCCATTCTTTGCTATATATAAATATCTCCAGAAAAGGGGGAATAGGGAGCAGGGAACAGAGAGAAATGATATCAAATCCGGTTAAACAGCCATAGAATGGTTAAGTTAGGAGTCCTCAGGAGTCAACCCACCCCTCACCCCTCCCAGGAGGGGAAGTCAGGAGTCAGGAGGAGAAAGAATTACAAAGATGAGGGTAGTTATGACGATTGAAGATTTTTTTATGTCCAATTAAACGGATTTGATATGATTGATAATTTACGGATAATACCATTTTGAAAAAAAGAATATTACAAAACTTCCCCTCCTGGGAGGGGGAGGGGCGAGGGGTGGGTTTACTCCTAAGAAATAGCCTAACTATTTGTAGCAAACATTTATCAAATTGGTATTACAGGAGCAGGACTACCAGAAATTTTACTATTCCCTATTCCCTATTCCCTAGACCTCTTGCAAAAGTTTTAATTAAATCAATTCAAAATAAAGATATGAAATCAACAATTTCATCCCCCTATTCCCTGACTTCTGCAAGAAGTATCCTATCTAAATTTCTGAAAAATCCTTTTTCTTTTCTACTAATAATGCTTTAGCTTTTTCCTTAATTTTGGCATGATATACTACTCCTTCATAAGCATAACGATTATAACCACTATTAACAATTAACTCCTCTAAATAACGTACCCTTTCTGCGGTCTCTGGATGAGTAGATAACCAAGCAATAATACCTCTATCTTCTGTGTCTTCATTCAGAGTATTCATCAAATTTCTTACCCCATCTGCTGCATAATCTGCTGATACTAAAATTCGCGTTCCTAATACATCTGCTTGACGTTCCATTTCTCGACTATAGTTAAGTACAATTAAATTACTAACTACACCACCAGCATAAGGAATATATTGAGTAACGCTACTAATTAAATTACCTTCAGACATTAACTGAAATCCATGAGATAATACAGTATGAGCTAATTCGTGAGCAAGTAAACCTGCTAATTCTGCTTCAGAATTTGTTTTAACTATTGCTCCTAAATTAATAAATATTTGCCCACCAGGTAAAGCAAAAGCATTAAGATTTTCATCATTTATTATATAAAACTGATATTCAAACTCGTTTCTACCAGTCATTTTGGCAAGTTTTTGCCCAATAGTATTGATATATTCAAGAATTGTTTCATCTTCAACCATAGGTAAACTTTTAGTTGCAGATTTTGCTAAACTCTTGCCAATTTTTGATTCTCCTCGAAGCATTAATGCTGTTGTTTGAACTGCATTCATAGCAGCAAATGGATTACCAGTAAGAGCTACTCCTAAAGCGCCAGTAACAACATTAGCAATTGTATTTCCTCTTAATTTTGATTTGAGCTGAGACTGAAATTTTTTTCTATAGGTTTCTGCTAATTGATTAAATTCATCTACTTGGGAATGTTCGGGATTCATTAAAGCAAATTGTTGAGCAGATAAAGTTGCTTCTAACCATTTTTCTTCATTTGCTAGGGCAGTAATTTGAGCTTTCATTAATTCCGGTTCGTTGGGATATAAACTCGCTGCTTGATGTAATATTTCTAAGGATAATTCTGTTTGTTCATCAGCTTTTAATACTTCTGCAAGTTTAATATGAGCTGGAATAAATTCAGGATATTCTTTGACTAATAATTTTAAAGCTATAAATATTTGAGTCTCTAGATTTTTAGCTAATCCTTCTTGTGCTTGTCGCCAATAAACTTGAGCTGTTACTGGTAATTCTCTGGGTTCATAAATTGGTTTAGGGCGATTAATTTTAGCTTCAATATCTTCAGAAAATGGTTCTTTTACTTCTCGGTAAAGTTTTTCAGCTGCTGTTTTTTCTCCTGATAAATAAAGTCGGTCTGCTTCAGCTAATTTTTGTTCTGGTGTTTCTGGCCGAAAATTAGTAGGAAATATTTTTGCTGACGGAGGTTTTTGAGGTTGATTTTCTAGAGTATTTGTTTCTGCTAAAGCTAAGTTTTGCAGGGAAAGTAAGCTGATTATAATTGTGAAATAATTTATAAAAATTTTCATAGTGTTATTTGATATTAAATCTGGTTAAACAGTTATAGATTGGTTAAGTCTTTAGGAGTCAGTCCTCAGGAGTCAGGAGGAAAGAGAATCACAAAGATGAGTATAGTTATGACGATTCGATAATTTTTTATGTCTAATTAAACGGATTTGATATGAGTAAAGAATTTTGTCTATATAGCAGAAGGAAGAAGGCTTTAGTTATCTAGGAGAGAAGTAAGAAGCAAGAACTAAGAAGGCTTTAGTTATCTAGGAGAGAAGGAATAAGGAAAAATCTTGTTTTGTCTGAGTTTGAAGCTTTTGATCTGTCAAATACAGTAATGGCGACTGCGATAACAGAGAATAGGAAATAAGGAGTGGGAAGATGGTAAATTAGGAATAATATTATGTCCGTTTAATTAGTGATAAAAAACTTCCTTCTTCTTCTTCTTCCCTCCTGACTCCTGACTACTTCTTCAATCAATACTGGCTATTTTTTCAATAAACTTTTTACAGTCTCTAAGACCTTTTCTTCAACATAAGGTTTTGTCATATAAGCACAATTTTAACTAATTGTTCAATTGCTACACCCATTCTGGATGTACCACGAGAAGTCATAAAAACTATTGGTAAATTTTGTAACTTAGAATCTTTTCTAATTTTTAAAGCTAACTCTTGACCATTCATCCTCGGCATTTCTATATTTAATGAAATCAAGTCAACGTGTAAATTATTTTGCAATTTCTTCCAAACTTCTAACCCATCTTTTGCTACTTCTACCTGATAGCCAGCTTTGATAAAAGTCATACTCAAAAGTTGACGAACAGTAATAGAATTATCCACTATTAGAATAGTTTTGAACTTCACATATCTGTTGAAAATATTATTGATTGTTTCTAAAACTGTTTTCTCAGTAAAAGGCTTATATCATGTTCCCCCTCCGGGGGAGCTACGCTAACGGTTGAATACTTATAAATAAATGTTGTGAGTCCTCAGGAGTCAGGAGGACCGAGTCAGGAGGAAATATTGGAGAAAAAGAGGAAATATTGGAGAAAAGTAAAGACAATTTCAGTATTTATTTGATACCGTCGGTACTGTCAGTCCTTAAATTTTATTTATAACTGACCCGTCCGAACATGATATTAGTTAGATAACCACAATAATTAAATTCTTCCTGAACTTTTTTCTGCTTATTTCAGATGACTAGAGATAGCTAATTTATTATGGCTAATTAATGAGACTTGATATTAGAAGTGAAATTAGAAATCTCCATTGAAGAAGGAGACAGGAGACAGGAGACAGGAGACAGGAGGAAAATTACATAGGGATTCGCTCCCCCAAGTAATTTTGAACACCCCCGTTGACGGTGGGGTATTAAACCCACAAAGAAAATGATAATAAAAAGTCAAATCAATTATCCCACTCTTATTCATCAATTCTTTCTCCCTGCTCCCTGCTCCCTACTCCCTACTCTCTCTTTTGTGGAGATGTCTATTCATCGGGAGTAAAATTAAGAGGCTGTTTGTCAACAAAAGTTAAAGATAGGGTGTGTGATCAAATAGGGGAAAAAGGTTGAAATTTGCCCCCTTCTCCCTATCTCCCCATCTCCCCATCTCCCCATCTCCCCAAACTCCCTACTCCCTTTCAACCAATAGCATCCTTGAGAGCATTCTGAGTCATAGCCGCGATCGCTTGTTCTGTCGCCTTAGGTAAATGATAATACTTACCCCCTGCTTGCTTCGCCAACTCCTTGGCAAACCCAGTCGAAACAAACTTATTCTCAGTATCAATCATCAACAACTGAATCCCCAAACCCCGAACTTTAGCAGCAATTTCCAACAACTCCTCCTTAATATTCGGTTTCTCATCATCCAATATCGGTTCACCCAACGAACGCGCCAACGGAATATTACCCCGTCCGTCCGTAATAGCCACAATTACCACCTGCCCAACATCACCAGACTGCTTGGCATTCACACCCACTCTCACCGCCTGAGTCAAACCATGCGCCAAAGGCGAACCCCCACCACAAGGCATCTTTTCCAAACGTCGTCGTGCTGTAGTTATCGAACGAGTAGGCGGTAACAAAACCTCCGCTTGTTCCCCCCGAAAAGGAATCAACGACACTTGGTCACGACTCTGATAAGCCTCCGTCAACAACTGCATCACCGCTCCCTTCGCCGACTGCATCCTATTTAACGCCATCGAACCCGAAGCATCAACCACAAACACCACCAAAGCACCAGCCTTTCTTGCCAAACGCTTTGCCCGCATATCAATAGGTTCCACAATCACTTTACGATTTGGCTGACGTTCGCGACGAGACTTCTGATAAGGAGCAGCAGCTCGCAAAGTCGCATCAACCGCAATACGTCTCACCTTACCCTTGGGCAACATTGGCTTCACATAACGCCCCCGGTCTTCAGAAAAAATCACACTCCGACTACCAGACTTACCTTGACGGTTTGCTGTTTGGGCAAACATTAGCACACTATCATCTAATACCACTCCCTCCGGGTCAAACAAAAATTCTTCAGGAATACTGGCCTCTTCTTCCTCTGGAGGTTCCGGGTTTTCCTCATCCTCATCCTCATCCTCCTCTTCTTCCTCTTGAGACTGGTCTTCTGGTGGGGGTGGTGGTGGAGGTGGCGGTTGTTGTTCCTCTTCTGGAGGGGTTGGCACTATTGTTGCTCGTGGCACAATAACTAACTCCACGGCCCGACGCAAGTCATCAGCATTAATTGTTGTCCTTCCATCCAGTGCTGCTGATGCTTTGGCTACTCGCACGGCAAAAAGTTCTGCCCTATGTCCTTGTACGCCTCCACGAATTGCTTCTTCTACTAAATATTGGATTTGTTCGTTAGTAATGGTGACATCTTTTATCCACTCCCTAGCCAAAAGAATCTGAGTTTTGAGATTATCTATATCTTCTGCATATTGTTCGAGAAAAGCTTGGGGAGATTTAGCATAAGCTAATGCTTGTTCTACTGCCTCCACTCGTTGGTCTAAATCTAAAACCATATCTGCTGAGAGGGCGATCGCTATTCTATCCAGCAAATGTTCTCGCAGTGGCCCTTCTTCTGGATTATAAGTAGCAATAAATAGAGGTTTACAAGGATGTTGAAAACTAATACCCTCCCGTTCTATTTGATTTCGTCCTTCTGTGAGAACTGTGAGCAATAAGTTGGCAATATTGTCGTCCAGCAGATTAATTTCGTCTACATATAATACTCCTCGGTGAGCTGATGCTAATAATCCTGGTTGAAAAACTGTTTCTCCCTGTCTGACTGATTTTTCTACATCTACAGAACCTAATAACCGATCCTCTGTTACTCCTAGAGGGACTTGAATAAAAGGTGCAGGTATAACTTCAGTAGGAATTTCTACTGATGTGGGGTCGGCATACTGCTCTAATAGTTGGTCGTCCCATTCTTCGGGATAGTTAGGATTACAGTTACTAATGGAATTTTGAACAATTTCAATGGGAGGTAGGAGTGAATGTAGCGCTCTGGCCATTACCGATTTGGCAGTACCACGACGGCCAGCAATGGCAACTCCTCCTAATCCTGGATCGACAGCGGTTAACAATAGGGCTAGTTTGATTGCTTCTTGTCCGACTACGGCAGCTAGAGGAAAGTTGATGATGGCGGGAGGGTTTACTACAGGCATAGTTTAAATAGTTTTACTCTTGGTTTTTAGGATATCAAAATAATGGGACATATTTTTCGATCGAGGTTGGCGATCGCGGTAGCGATGCGGAGGATTATTGCTTCAAATGCCAATCCTTATATATATTCTTATTTTAAAGTTACACTTTAATTCAAATATATAGTTGTACATTTGATTTTTTTACTACTGCAAAATAACTTTTAACTAACATTATTAATATTTATATGTAGCATAAGTAATAAAAATATTAAAGTGAGGGGTTTCACCCCTTAGAAAGGTTATACTACGTTTAGTAGATGCACCCTGATAGTTATCTGTCCCTTTGCCAATGTTGACAAAGGGGCTTTTTTTTTATGTATGTGGGTGCTGAGTTTAATGAAACTTATGCTTTGTTTAATTTATGATATTTTTTTTTAATTACTCAAGTAGTGGGGTTTACCCCTTGCGGGTGTTATACTACGTTTAGTAGATGCACCCTGATAGTTATTTGTCCCTTTGTCAATGTTGACCAAGGGGCTTTTATTTTTTAGATTAGCTATTGAAGAAGGAGGAAGGAAGAAAAAATAGATGGGTACTCAAACCCCAACCAATTGTAAACACCGTGTAGACAGCGGAGTATTAAACTCAAAAAAAAGATAATAAAGTTTTTGCTACATATCCCCTCATTTTTAAGTAGTCAGTAGTTTTTTTTGAGGAGTTAGTCAGTCTAGATAGGATTGATGAACACGGAGGAAGTTCGAGAGTTTGGTAACGCCGTCAATTTAGGCGCGGGGTAGAAAAACGAAAGGCGGTTTCAACCCCCCTGATGAGGGTCGTTGATGTATTCCAAAATCAACGGCTATCCTGACTTTTCCAGTAGTATCATCAAAATAGCTGTGAGTCCATAAACTAGGCAGCTTGCATAATTCAGGAAACTCTTGTCGCAACAATCGAGAAGACCTGCCTTTTAAAGCTTTGAATATTAGCTACTTTAAAAGAAAATAAACCACAAGATTTTGGGTCTAAACGTTTAGCTAAAATTACTGAAAAACGTAATCGTCAGATAGGTGATGCTGTTAACAAAACAGCAATATTGGTGATTAATCATTGTCTTAAACATGAAATTGCTACAGTCGTTTTTGGTTGGAATAAAGAGCAAAAAGAGTCAATTGAATTGGGAACTAAAACCAATCAAAAGTTTGTACAAATTCCTACTCCTAGACTCAAAGAAAGAATCGAGTAACTTTGCAACTTATATGGGTTGCAATTTGTAGAACAATCAGGAGTCTTATACCTAGCAATCATCGTTTTTAGACAATGATGTTCTCCCAAAATATGGTGAAAAACCCGATAACTGGGAACCATCAGGAAAGTGTATTAGGGGAGATTTATCATTTTCTTTGTGGGTTTAATACCCCACCGTCTACACGGTGTTCAAAATTACTTGGGGTTAGAATCCCCATGTAATTTTCCTCCTGTCTCCTGTCTCCTGTCTCCTGTCTCCTTCTTCAAATCAATGAAAACTTATTGTATAATTATTAAAGACAATTATTTAGCAAATTAAATTAATTTAATCGTGAAATATTGGCAAGCCAAAAAGTTACCATCAACAGAATTTAAGCGTTTGACAGGAGAAAAAAACTTTTAGAGTAATGGTTAGTACTGTAAAAACTCAAGAAAAATAAAAAAAGAAATCAGGACAAAAGCCAAAATTAATAGTTGAAGACCAAATTTTAATGACTCTTCAATATTTGAGAAAATATAGAACTTATTATCATATTGGATTGGAATGGAAAATGTCTGAATCTAATGTCTGTCGTATTGTTCATAAAATTGAAAATATCTTAATTAAATCTCGTCAATTTCGGCTGCCTGGAAAAAAAAGAATTATGGCAAACTCATGCTGAAGAAGAACTGGTAGTGATGGATTTCATGGAAAGTAAAATTGAAAGACCTAAAAAACCGGCAAAAACAGTTTTACAGTGGAAAACAAAGATAACATACACTAAAAACACGATTAGTAATTCAACAAAAAAATGAAAAAATCTTATGTTTAGTCAATGGAAAAGGTATAACTCATGATTTTAAACTATTTAAAAATAGTGGCGTTAAATTTGGGAATTTAATTAAAGTTATCGCTGATAAAGGCGATCAAGGAATAGGTGAAATTTATCAATTAAGTCAAACACCACTCAAGAAAAAGAAAGGGAAGAAGTTAACTTTCATAATAGAAAAAATATAATCGGCAACTGAATCAATTAAGAATTATAGTAGAACATATTAATAGACGACTAAAAATCTTGAAAATTCTCTCTTATCCTTACCGAAATCGTGGTAAAAGATTTGGACTAAGAGTGAACTTAATAGCTGGTATTTATAATTATGATTTAGCTAATTAAGTTTGAATTTTAATTTATTAAATATCTAGTAAATTGAACTTTTAATCATTAGCTGAACTTATTTATTTTGGCGATTTTTAATGATTTTGGTTTGTGGCGATCGCCTGTTATTAATTATTCAAAAAAATTGATAAATTCTGGATATCTTATCAAGCAAACTTAGACTAAAAAACAGAAATATACTACAGCACAGTATATTTTTACAATAAGTCTATTAATTTAGTATAGCACACAATCTGTGAAAACCGCAACATTGATTGGTTTTCCCATTCCTCCGCTCCCGCCTTCAGGAGAGTGCGGGTCTTCAACCAACCTTGAGATCAAATACTATTCTTGATTGATTGGCTAAAAAAACCGCTCTATGCTCAAAAAGCAAAAAACGGCTTTAATACGATGGTTATTTTTAATTATTTAATGGAGCATATGGGAGTTGAACCCATGTCCAAAATGGCTATTTACTCTTCGCTCATTCACAGGTTTAGCTCTTGTTAACCCTCAGAGCTGGGACCATCCATTATCCCGGATGGCGGGATTCTCTAGTAAGGTCTTAACCAGTAGCTGACCAGAGGCAGTTTACTAGTGCATCCGTTGGGGTTAAGTCTGCAATCCTTAACGGAGTCAAACCACAGACGCTCGAACCTATAAGAGGTATTTTCGCAATTAAGCTACAGCTACTTGCTTACGAGCAAAAGGTACAATGTTGTTTGCACTTATTATTTTTTGAGCCCGGTATTTGCGAGAGAAGACTCACTCTCGACCTGAATCACAAAGTAGATTTCACCACCCTGTCGAAACCGTTAATGCCCCGTGTTATTCTTTTTATTTTACACATTTATTTGAATTTTGACAACTGTTGAACTTAGTAGTCAGGAGTCAGGAGTTAGGAGTCAGGAGTCAGGATTTGAATAAGGCAGAAGGCAGAAGGCAGGAGTCATATAGAATCCGGTTATATAATATGTTGTGTTTATAATCCAATACGGTTTCCTACGGAATGCTGCCCAAACAGATAAGACCAAAACTCATAAGGTATGGAACCATTAGATAAGCTTTTGAGATTACAGAACTGCCCAAAAAAATCCTTAACTCAACTGTATTGGTTTATAGAACCCATTTGAGGTCTATATAATTATGGTAGTCAAGTCTTTTCGCGCATCAATGAGTGAGGAACAATCATCAGCAAGGAGTGTTGAATTTTTTATATTATTTCTCCCCACATCTACCCTCTTACCTCTTACCTCTTACCTCTTACCTCTTACCTCCTGTCTCCTGTCTCCTGCTTCCTGTTTCCTGTCTCCTGTCTCCTGTCTCCTAGCTCAAAAAACTTAATATTTATGAAGATACGCTTAGGGGTTCTATAATCAATAGACATCTCTAGAAAAGAGGGAACAGGAAACAGGGAACAGGGGGGAATAATTGATAATGTATAGATAATAATTGATTTTATTTTTGATTTTTGGAGATTTCTAATAATTACTTCAATCTCCCCTACTCCCTACTCCCTCTTAATGTAAATCATCTTCCCAAACACCGATATAGACAAGATCATTCCTACTACGCTCAATTAAACCTTCGAGATTACCTGTTTTAAACTCATAGCGATTAATTTTACGGTTTCGCACATCCTGTAATCCTTGCTTGATTTCTGGAGTAATTCTCCAATTCAACATACTAATGAAAGCGGTTCTTACCATTAGGTCATCTATACCATCTGCCACAGACAACTCAGTTTGTCGCAAGCGACGAGAATCTCGATCATATATATAGCCTAAAGTAATTTGATTAGGAAGTAAATCATAAATTACAGCCCTAGTATTAGGCCAATAGCCACGCTCTTTAACTGTTGTAGGTTTTCCCAATAATTCTATTACTTTACTTTCTAATGTGCCTGGGGGTAAGCCACGAATAATCGGCAACCGATCCCTAATAGTAGAATTATCAATAGGATCGGAAGGAATATTATCTGGCAATATTAAATCTATAGGTATCTCAGGACCTGAATCTTGGGGAGGTTGAACCGGAGTTGGAGTTGGAGTTGGAGTTAAAGTTGGAGTACGCTCAACCGTAGGTGGTATAGGTGTAGGTTTTTCTACTGGAGGTGAAGGAGTAGGGGTTGGTCTGACTATAGCAGGAACAGGAGATGGTGATGGTGATGGTGATGGGGTAGGAGTAAAATTGGGCAATTGCTCCATATCATTAGGTTGTGGAGATGGTGTAGGAGTTGTAGTTGGTTTTGATATAGGAGTTTGAGCAATATCTGATGGTCTAACGGTGGGAGATGGTGTAGGAGTTTGAACGATAGGTGGTGTCTCAGGGGGCTGAGAATTTAACACTATTGCTGCTAATGTTCCTACTGTTAGGGTAGCGATCGATCCGAGTATACCCCACATCAATATTCCTTTAGGTCTTTGTATAGGAGGAATATTTGTAGTAGCAATTTTTCCATTTCCCACATTATGAGCTGGATGCTGTTGAGGTACAACCTGGATAGTTGAATGTAAATCAGTTGTGCTAGAATTTGATAAATCTTTTAGCCATTCCTCCACAGTTGCAGGTCGGTATTGAATATCCATTGCCATACCTTTTAGCACTGCTTGATTAACAGTACCACTAAGTTGAGGCTGTAACTCTCTGGGAGTAGGCATTTCTTGTTGCGCTCTGTTCATTGCTGCTATTGGCAGTCGTGCTGTTAATAAAGTATAGAGAGTTGCAGCTAAACCATATACATCTGTTGCTGCGGTACGTTTTCCTTGAACAAAATACTGTTCTGGAGGAGCATAACCATCAGAAACCAAATTAGTGTGAACCTGAGTTTTACCAGCAATAAATTCCCGCGCAATACCAAAGTCAATTAAGATGACATCCTTAGTACCCTGACGTAGCATAATATTTTGGGGTTTAACATCTCGGTGGAGTAAGTTATTTTGATGCACCACCATCAAAGCATTTCCTACTTGACGAATATAATGCACGGCGATCGCCTCTGGTAGAGGTTGTCCACTATATATAACTTCTGCCAAAGTTGTACCCGGAATATAGTCCATCACCATGTAAGGTTGACCATCTTCCACAAAAAAATCACTGACTCTGACAATATTAGGGTGGACACACAAAGCGAGTCTTCTTGCCTCATCCTGAAACTTCCTTTGAAATTCTTCAAAGTTGGGATGTTGACGTAGAGACTCATTGAGAGTCTTAATAACTACGGGTTGTCCTAAATAATTATGAGTAGCTTTGATAGTAATACCAAAACCCCCCCTTCCTAATTCTTGTTCTAATGTATATTTGTCCCCTTGTAAGTTTCTCAATATATTCATTATTTATTTCCCAATTTCTCTAGATCTTAGTGAATTACAGTAGTTTTTATTTTAAGTAGGGACATTCCATGGAACATCCTGAGGAGGGTTGTGGTACGCGAGTATGTGGTTTATCTATCAAGACTTACGCACCTGCAACGTATTCTCGTCATTGTGATCGATAAAAAAGCCATCTCAAATCCTAATTTTTCCTACCTCATCCGTAAGTCCTGTCTATCTTAAACTATAAGCTAGTGAAATTCAGGAGTTTAACTTTAGACAGTAGTCAGAATTTTCTCCTGACTTCTGAGAAGATGACTCCTTCTGCTGAATGCTAATAGATATGCTAAATAGTATCCTAACTTCTACTACTTCTCAGGGTGTTTCAATTACGAACTATTAGTTTTAATTTTGGGCGTTAGTGATTTGAGGTATGATAT
Source organism: Okeania sp. SIO1H4 (assembly GCF_010672695.1). NCBI lineage: Bacteria > Bacillati > Cyanobacteriota > Cyanophyceae > Oscillatoriales > Microcoleaceae > Okeania > Okeania sp. SIO1H4. The sequence continues at coordinate 15,659 of NZ_JAAHGB010000068.1, read as the reverse complement.
CATGTTTAGTAGTCCATTTCATTAGTTCTAAAGGGTTGCAAATTGCCACAATGACTTATTTTTCATAATTTGGAGAATTCACTTACTCATCAAAATTAATGAAATAGACCACTAGATAAGAGCGCGAACAAAAAACTTTCTCTTCTACTACTCTTTCTTCTTATTTCTTCCCTCCTGACTCGGTCCTCCCCCTCCCCTCCTGGGAGGGGTTGGGGGTGGGTTGGGAGGGGTTAGGGGTGGGTTAACTCCTAAAAAATTAAGATTAATATCATACACTAATTCAGCAACGCCGAATTTTAATTATGACTTTGAAGATACTTTGCCTTAGTAATGGTCATGGGGAAGATGCGATCGCAGTTCAAATTTTACAAGAATTACAAAAATATCCTCTTCCTCCTAGTCTTGCTGCCTTGCCTATAGTTGGAGAAGGATACGCTTATACCAAAATACCTCGTCTCTCAATTATTGGTCCCCGACAAAGAATGCCTTCTGGTGGATTTATCTATATGGATGGGCAACAGTTATGGCAAGATGTCAAAGGTGGTTTATTAAAAATGACTTTTGTTCAACTCAAAGCATTAAAATATTGGGTAAGTTCCGAAACTCAATTAGGTCATCAAGTAGTTATCTTTGCAGTTGGTGATATTGTACCTTTATTATTTGCTTGGTTGAGTGGAGCACCTTATGCTTTTTTAGGAACTGCTAAATCAGAATATTTGATCCGAGATGAAACTGGGAAACTTCCGTCCAAGTCTTGGGTAGAAAGTTTTCAGCATTGGTCAGGTTCGGTTTACTTTCCTTGGGAATGTTGGTTAATGAGTAGGAGTAAGTGTAGAGCGGTACTTACTAGAGACGATCTAACAGCACAAATACTCAGAAAAAAGTCAATTCGAGCTTATTATGTGGGAAACCCGATGATGGATGGTGTAGAGTTGGAAAATTCTCTGCTGTCAATGTATCGCTCTGATGCAGAAATACTAGGAATGCAGCATCAAGTTACGATTACTTTATTACCTGGGTCTCGTTCTCCAGAAGCTTATGCGAATTGGGAAATTATTATTCAAGCGGTTGTAGGGTTAGTAGAAACTTTTCCACAGCAAAAATTTTTGTTTCTGGGGGCGATCGCTCCTAACTTAAGCTTAGAACCTTTTATTACACTCCTCAATTCTTATCATTGGCAGACTGAACGAGAGATTAGAACTAATACTCAGAACAGTATTTTACAACTGCCAGTTGATCGTCCTGTACCAACCTTTTTTTCTGGAGAGGGAAGTATTCAGTTTCCTGTGAAATTAACTTCTCAGAATAAAAATGCTAGTCTGATTTTAGACCGACAAGCTTTTCCAGAATTTGTGCATCGGGGAAATTTAGCTATTGCTATGGCAGGTACTGCTACGGAACAGTTTGTTGGTCTGGGGAAACCAGCGATCGCTATTTCTGGCAATGGCCCTCAATTTACATCTACTTTTGCGGAAGCTCAAAGTCGTCTTTTAGGAATTTCTGTGACTTTGGTCAAGCACCCCAGAGAAGTTGTAGATGCGGTTAAGTCTCTGTTGAACGATCCAGACCGACTACAATTAATTGCTAAAAATGGGATTCAGAGAATGGGTAAACCGGGTGCAGCTCAGAGAATTGCTGATTTTTTAATGGGGTTGAAATGGATGTAGGCAAAAGTTATAGCGCTGCGCGCAGGCAACAGGCAACAGCGGTGCGACCCCGCGACGACGCCAGTCGCAAGGGAATGCGCACCAAGAGAGGCAACAGCTCATCTGGGGGAATAAAAAGCTGTTTGCGGAGCATTCCGAAGGAATAATATAAGACTTTTAGCTATTGGACAGTTCCTGAATTTGTGGATATGTCAGCGCACATTGCTATATATCATGTCCGGTTGAATACTTATAAATAAAACGATGAAGGAGTCAGGAGTCAGTCCTCAGGAGTCAGGAGGAAAGAAAGAAGCAAGAAGCAAGAAAGAAGAGGAGAAAAAGGAGAAAGTTTTTTGTTTAGCTGGCGCACAACGCACATTAACGCTACGCGACAGGTCAAGCGTAGCATTCCGCACCGAAAACGCGGAGCGCGGAACGGAGTCCTATCGCGATCTTATCCGGACATGATATTACTAACCCTTGGCAGCAGAAGAGTAAAAAATTTTTTTGAAATTAACTAAATCTCCAAATTTCTGAATTTCTCTACTACCGCTAAAGGTAAAGAAAGAGCATCTGCAACTTATTTGGTAGTTAAACCCATGCTCAATAACCGAGGAATAGTTTCTTGTTGCTGTTGAGCAATTAAGTTCCGTTATTGTTGAGCTTGTTGACGTGCATTTGCCTCTCATTCGGCGTTTTGTCTTTCTTGTTGAGCTATTAGACATCTGGTGAAAATAAACTTACCCTTTATTTAACATAAGCTAGAGTTTTCAACAATTAATAATTAATTATTAATTATTAATTATTACCTCTCCTTGAAAAGAAGAGGATTGACTAAAAGGAAAAATTTTTTTCTTTTTTCCCCTTAAAAGGGGAGGCGCATACCCACAATTTCTCGGTAAAAGTCAGTTCCCTAAATCATTTTTCGTACCTTTTTCCTAAAAATCTATTCCCTGTTGCTTTCCGGAACTGTTGCCTGTTGCCTGCTATGTGCAAAAAGTTTATATCTTTTTCACGCCTATGTCTATTTGTCTTTCTCGTTCGGCGTTTTGTCTTGCTTGCTCCTTTTGTTCGAGAATTTCTACATAAGTGGCAAAACGTTCTCCATCGGGTGGATAAATTTGTAATTCCCTACCCTCTTTTTCAAAGCGAATTCCGATTCGAGGACTTATCCAACCTTCCATCACTTCTATGGGAGTGAGAACTTCTCCTCGACACAACCATCCTTTTAATCTCCCTGTGTCTGGGTCATAAACATAATACTGTTGCGCCTTATATTCTGAATAGAACTCTAGTTTTGCTACTTCCAGTTCAGTAATACTGTTCCTAGGAGAAACAATTTCAAACACAACTTGTGGTAAAATATTATCTTCTTCCCACTGTTTATAGGAACTTCTATCTTCTTGAGGAAGAGCGAAAACTACCATCACATCAGCAGTTTGTTTGATCCAAGGTTATTTTTGTTTGGGATACCAGAATAAGTCTCCGACAACAAACACATTGGGGTTGTCTTTATACATACCAGCAATAGTAGTAATCAAACGGAATTGAATTGTGTGATCAGCAAAAGGTAAACCGTCACTCTCTGGATAAATAACTTCTGCTGCAGTGGAGGATGTCATTACAAATAACCTCTTACTTAACTTAAATGTTTATAACTTAACCCATCCTTATAGCTATTCACATTATATTTAGATATTTAGTATAGCACTATAGTTTTAATGATAATTTCTATTTTTTATTATCAATAATAGTACAGATGTATACGAAAGAAAATGTTGATCTTAATAGACATCTCCAGAAAAGAGGGAACAGGGAACAGGAATAAATAATTGACAATTTATAGATCAGAATTGCTTTGATTTTTGATTTTTGGAGATGTCTAATATAAAACCATACTAAAAATTGTATATCAAGTCTGTTTAACGGGACTAATACCAATTCTCAAAAGTATTGCTATACTTAATTAGCCTATAGCATAGCAGTCGAACGAAAAACCTCTCCTTATTTCCCAGAGCAAATATCCTTCCTATTCTTCCAACTCTCTCCTAATAGATTATGATATAGCAGAAGGAAGAAGGAAAAATATTCATTGTCTGAATTCTAAGCTTTTGATATGTCAAATACAGTAATGGCGACTACTATACAGCAAATTTTAAGATAGTGAAGTACAGTTTAAGATTAATCCATAATTCTTATTCATTCCCAGCTCTCAGATCCAGTTTGATCTGTTCCTTAAAAGCATAAAACTTTGTACCTCCAAAACTCGAAAACTGATGTAAATATTCAACCGGATATTATATTACTATAGTCAAAAAAATTAAAGACTTTTCCTTTTTTTTATGATATTTTTCTCAACAACGGTGATGATTTTTACTACCTTTTTGAGTTTTGTTAATTTTAATGAACGTAGGATGAAATAAATTAATTTACTGATATCTTTTATAGTAGCAAAGTTTGGTAAAATATTAGAAATATGTAGATATATCTGCAAAAATATAAGTTATCAAAAACCTGCTGAATTAATCTTACCAAAGGATAAAAATATGCCAATTCCACAAATTTACAATCGCGATGTTTTTATTTTAATAGACCGTAGTGGTTCCATGACAATATCTGATGCTACTACAGGAAACAAAAATCGTTGGCAATATCTTCAAGAAACTGTACAAGGTCATGTATTTGAAATTCTGTCAGAGCAAGATGATGATTATGGAATAATTTGTGATGAGGTAACTTTATATTTTTTCAATCGAAATCAACAACCGACTAAAACTATTTACCTTAGAGATGCTGCCCAAGTACAAGCTGCTTTTAAAGAAAATAGACCTGGTGGTTCTACTTATATTGCTCCTACTTTAAATGAGGCAGTATCTCAGTGGTTTTCTAATAGAACTGATGATAAAGGTGCTTTTATAATTATCTATACTGATGGTCAAATTGATGATAGTAAAGAATTTATTAATGTTATTGGAAAAACTTGTTCTAATATCAATAGTCAAGATGAGATTAAAATTTTAATGATTGGTGTAGGTAGTGATATTGAGACAGAGGGAGCAATAGATTTTTATTTAGGAATTGATTTGAATGCTAATAAATTTCAATCTAGACGAGGAGAAGATTGTAATATCTTTATTTTTGATTTAATAGATGAGGTAATGGATGAGGGTATTATTGCTGCTCTTGAACGTCAACTTGAGGGAGATCCAAGAAAAGGATTAGGTGGTTGGATAAAAGAAAGATATCCAAGTTTATATGGTAAATATTTTGCTTCTTAATATTAAGAAGGAATCAGGAAGAAGGAAGAAGGAAGATATTTCTGAATTTAATTCCTCACTATTGATAGTGCGAAGATGTTTTATCACCACAATCTAAGTTAGACTACTTTTCTTCTTTACTGAAAATTTTGGTTTAAACCCTGCCCTTTTAAGGGGATAAAAAGTGGTCGTTAGCGGAGCTTCCCGTAGGGTGGGATGGCGATCTTCGGAGCGGGTCTGCACTCTTCGGGTCTCCTCGCCATATCCAATCAACCAAGAGAAAGAAAATTCTGCATCTTCTCGCTTCCCTATTGCAGGAGGTACTGATAACGTAGTTCCTCTGTAAAGAGGCTAATTGTTAACGTTTACGCAGGATTCCCATAGGAAAGTTCCTCCGGCAGTAGGTTAACTGAATTGACTTTCTCCTAAATACTGACTACTCATTACTTATTTATTCTGATATTTATAAATTTGTGCAATATTTGTAAAAAATTCTAAATTTATAGATGAAATTATGAAATTTTTACCCCTATTATCTCATACTATAGCAATCATATTTCAGTTGTAATATTTTAGTATTAATTAGGAGTCAGGAGTCAGAATATAAAAGGACTTTGATTGGTATTAATTGTTATTAAACATCTCATAAATCATTCCTGATTGCTATATAATGCTGTGAATATTTTCTACAAAACCATGAAGAGGATTGCTATAAATTGCTGAGTTAATTTGATATTAATTTATACATTTCTTACCTTTCTTACCTTTTAGATAAAATTTATATTGTGTTTTAAATCACATAGTATATATACTATAAGTCACATTAAATCAAGAATATAAATCACAGTTATTTCAGTAAAAATACGGAAAAATAGAATTGTCAATTTTATTCTCATCCGAAATTTCATGTATTAAGACTGAAGCAGAATGTAGTAGTTAATTAATTATGTCAAAGTGTGCTGAAATACTTATTTGTAATTCTATGGTACTAAAGCTGATCGCTCCATAATCAATTTTCTAAATTAAGTAATTACCCTGACCGGATTTATCAGCATATCTATTGAAAGATTTGTTAATTTTTGTAAAGAATAAATATTGACTCAAAATTCATGCTAATTATATCAATCAACCAATGAACAAAGAAAAGTTAGAGCAGTTGAATGCATTAACTAAAATAATGATTGTCAGTTTTCTGTGGCATGGTTCTGGTTTAATGAAATCTAGTCAACCTACTAAAACGGAGCAGAACACTACAAAGCCATCTCAGGCAGATGAAATAAACCATCCTGAGCAAAAATAATGATGATGTGGGTGTTGCTGAACTAACACCACATTATTTCCTAAAGAAGATATTCTCTCAAAATACGATTACGTTTTGGGTCTTCCAACTTTTTCAATGCCTTAGCTTCTATTTGTCTAATTCTTTCTCTCGTTAAATTAAAAGTATCACCGATTTCTTTCAGGGTTTTTTCTTGACCATCATCCAATCCAAATCGCATTTGTAAGACATTTCTTTCCCGTTCAGTTAAAGTGTTGAGAACAGTTTCTACATCTTCTTGTAGGCAATTTTCAAAGACATATTTTGCTGGTGTTTCTCCATCAAATTCGATCACTTCCTTATAGATGGTATTTTCTCCTTTGCCTATAGGAATCTCTAAAGATAACGTTTCTTGAGCGCATTCTACAATAAATCGTAATTTCTCTGTGGTCATTTCCATGCGTGTAGCGACTTCTTCAGCAGTAAGCAGACAACGTTCCATTGACATCTGTTTAACTGTTTTCTTAATTTGGGAAATGGTTTCATAGAGATAAACTGGTAAGCGAATGATCCGAGAATAGTCACAAATAGCTCTAGTAATAGCTTGTCTAATCCACCAAATACCATAAGTAGAAAATTTATAGCCTTTTGTATGGTCAAATTTTTCTGTGGCACGAATTAATCCTAAACTACCTTCTTGGAGTAAATCTTGGAAGTCTAATCCACGGTTTTGATATCGTTTGGCAATTGATGTCACCAGTCGCAGATTAGCTGTGACCATTTTATTTTTGGCCTGTCTACCTTGCTGGAGGCGATCGCGCAATTCTGATGTACTGATTTTTGCAGCTGTCGCCCATTCTGTTTCATTAGGCGATCGCTTGAGTTGTTTCTCTAAATTTTCACGAATTTGTTCTAAAGCTGATAATTCATCAATTTGATGAGCTAAATTAATTTCTTCCTCAGCACGCAAGCGAGGTATTTTATTAATTTCTTTGTGATAAAGTTGAATGGAATCTTCAGTAAATGTTGCGGTTGGCGGTTCTAAATCTTGGTCGTAGCTACGTTCAGCAGGTTCTTTATTGGTAAATTCTTCTGTAGATTCCCAATCATTTCGGGTTATATTTTCTAGCCAGTAAGTATCATAATAAGTAGGATTTTTACAGTCAATTAACCACCATTTAATTGTGATACTTATATTTTCTATTGTCTGAAGAGCAACTATTACTAACTGATGATAGTTTTTTGTACAAATGAGTAATTTTTTTTTTTGCTTTTAGGGATATTTTGGGAAATAGTTATTATTTTTTCTTGAAGTTTACGGTTTGTTTGAAATTCTGCTTGTAGCAACTCCAACAAAAATATTTCTAAACTACCTTCTTCATCGCTATGAATTTTGTAAACATTATCAATAAATCCACTGCAAGAAGTTGGTAATTCTAGCTGTTCAATCTCTAAATTTCCCAGTTGTAAATTATAGCCAAGTTTGTTAAACAAAGCTACTATTTTTTTCGGGCTATTAATTTTTTTTAGATCGTCTATTTCTAATGAATGCCCTATCATTATCATCTGTCTCCACAATTAATTTATGTTAATATGTTGAGTCTTTAATATATTGCGATTAAAAGCGTTATTCTGTCTGTTTTTTTCAAGCTTGGTAAATTTATAATAAACATTTTTTTGTGTTTTATGAATAGATAGTTGTGGTTTTTGAGAATGATTGCTTACTTTCCCCTAGTTATTCCAAGATTCAATTCAAGTAAAACTTTACACCGATCTAAGATAATTAGCGATCGCGCTTAATCATACCTATCACTATCATCAAAGAGGTTGATGAATTTAGACTTCTTTATATCATATATCTTCTTTTATGTCAATCTTTATTTTCAAATTCTTGATATTATGATGTTTTTAGGTGATCAATCAAAATTATATTTAAATATCATATTTAAAATGCTATGTCAAATTTTTATCATCTTGACTGATATGCAAAGGAAACAATTAGGATGATTATTTATACAGCATGAGATGAAAATTATGGGATAATACCAGTCTGATAAATATTTGCTACAAATAGCTAGGCTATTTCTTAGGAGTCAACCCACCCCTAACCCCTCTCAGGAAGGGAGTCAGGAGTCAGGTAGAGGAGACTTCGGATTGGTGAGGTACAGAATGAATGGCTTTGATATTATTTTTTAGGTCGGAACTTATCTTTTTAGTCAAAAGTGGATCTCCAAAAAAGTCTTTTAATTACTCAAATTATTCGTAACATTCTTGTTGGAAAATGGTATAATAGGCAACAGGGAAGAGAAAATAAAGATTAATGTATAGCAGTCGCCATTACTATATTTGAGATATCAAAAGCTTAAAACTCAGACAACGCAAGATTTTTCTTTCTCTCCTAGATAACTAAAGCCTTCTTCCTTCTGCTATAAAACTGTACCTTACCATCTTGAACAGTGCGGTATTTATATTGAGTTTAAAAATAGTTTTCAACATTAACATTAAAAGATAATTTGTCAATCTTGATAATATATATTTATACATCTGCAATCAGCAGAAAAAATATTGAAGTAATGAATAATTATTAAATAACCACCAGCAAAATTAACAGTTTTTATGAGGAAAAATTAGGAATAAAATTATGGAAACTTTATTAGGTATTTGTCTAGGTGTAGGTTTAAGTGCAGCTTGTGGTTTTCGCATATTTGTACCTCCTTTAGTAATGAGTATTGCAGCACAGTCAGGAAATTTACAAATATCTTCTGATTTTGCCTGGATGGGCACCCCACAAGCAACAGTAGCTTTCGGAGTTGGTGCATTTTTAGAAGTTGCAGCTTACTATATTCCTTGGGTAGATGAACTACTAGATATTGTCGCCACTCCAACAGCAGTTATCGCAGGTACAATCATCACAAGTTCATTTGTGAGTGACATGAGTCCAATGCTACAGTGGACGATCGCTGCGGTCGTGGGAGGGGGTGCTGCGGGAACAGTGCAAGGTTTAACAGATGTGACCAGATTAGCATCTACAACTCTCACCGGAGGATTTGCCAATCCTGGAGTTTCCACAATGGAGTTATTAAGTTCCTCGGTGTTGTCAATTTTGGCGATTTCTGTACCAGTGTTCGCAGCTTTCCTCGTATTTGTAGTGATTGGGTTACTATTATCAGGGGTGAAAACTTTGCATCGAAAGTTGAGGCAGAGAAATAATACAGAAATACCACCGACAGAAATGGAGTAATGACTTGTACCATGTCCGGTTAAACAGTTATAAATAAATGACAGAGGAGTCAGGAGTCATAATTGAGGAGGGAAAGCGTTGTATAGAGTGCAGGATGAATTTTAGACTGGGAAACATAGGAAGTGTAAAAACATTCAATTGGATTTACCGAATAATTAAGGTAAAAATCCTCTCCTTTAAAGGAGAAACAAGCGGTCGTTCGCGACAGCGGAACGGAGTTCTCTCTTCGCAGCTTCCCGTAGGGTGGGATGGCGATCTTCGGAGCGGGTCTGTAAGAACGGGTCTCCTCGCTGTCCTCCAATCGACCAAGAGAGAAAATATTTTCCTTTTATTCAATCCTCTTCCTTTTAGGGAGAGGTAATTATCAATTATCCATTATTGAACTTCTCCCAAAAGTTTCATCCCTTGATTCACCAATTCCGGAGGGAAAAAAGAAGACGAGAAGGAGAAAGTTTTTTGATCGCGCTCTTATCTGGACATGATATTAGTTGACAATTTACTAGGACTTACGCACCTGCAATGTATTTTCGTCCGAAGCGACCGATAGGGTTTGCGCAGCAGTCCGGAACGGAAAGCAATCTCAAATCCTAGTTTTTCCTACTTCATGCGTAATACCAAATTGATAAATGTTTGCTAGAAATAGCTAGGATATTTCTCAGGAGTCAGGAGTCGTATGGGAACGGCTTTAATACCTTTTTTTCGGGCATAATATCATGTCCGTTGGTATCGTTTGTGTAAAAGTTAGCGTGGATATTTACAGGAAATTTAAGTTTTTTTCTTGCTCAATTACCTTCCTGTTTGTTGCCTGTTGCCAGATGATCTGTTGCCTGTTGCCTACCTTTTCTATACAATACCGATGCTACCGGACATGATATAAATTATCTTTTTTGTCAAAGGGACATCTCCAAAAAAGTCTTTTAATCACGCTTATTATTCGTAACATTCTTTTTTCACGCTTGGTATAATATCACGTTCCTCCTCCAGGGGAGCTACGAATTGCGGACGGGTCAGTTATAAATAAAATTTAAGAACTGACAGTACCGAAGAAATACTGAAATTATCTTGACTTTTCTTCTTTCCTCCTTTCTTCCCTCCTGACTTCTGACTCCTGACTCCTCAGTAAGTCCTGTATAAGTATTCAACGGAACATGATATAAGTCCTATTTACACAAGAAAACAACTTTATCAAAAATACTTTTGAGTAGTTCCTCCCTTGGAAAATCTCTCTTTTTTTTTGAATAAAGGGACTCTTACAATTGTTGTATACTTTTTCTAGTCATTATTCACATCAATCTATGAAATCAGAAAACTCCAGTCCAAAAATTGACTATGATGTAGCAATCGTTGGTGCGGGACCAGTGGGATTAGCAACTGCCCTCGGTCTACGCCAACGTGGGATCGAAAATATTATTGTCCTCGACCAAACTCGAGCTTTCCGTAAAGTTGGTCAGAGAGTCGATCTTTTACCAAATGGCTTAAAAGCAGTTAAATATATTGATAGGCAAGCTTACGAAAATATTAAAGAAACTGGTCAAACATTCAACAACCCACCAGAACCTAACCCGGAAAGTGAATCCAAAAAGAATCAGCCTTCGCCAGAATGGACAACCCGAAATGTCAACGGGGAAAAAATCCGTTCATTTGTCCTGAAATATGATGAATGGTTTGATAAGTACGGGGAAGGTCGAGTATCAATTTCTTGGTACAATTTACAGACTCAATTGAGAATGCGATTACCAAGCGATCGCCTCAAAATTAATCACCGTTGTGTTAATGTAGTTGCCGAGCCAGAATTGAAATGTGTTCGAGCTGATTTTATTTCTAATCAGGGGGTAGAAGCTAACCCTTATTCTCACTGGGAAAATAAACAGCAAGACGATCAAACTAGCACTCTAAGTTCCTCCCCATTACCACAATCGGAAATTATCTCAATCCGGGCTAAACTATTGATTGCAGCAGATGGGATTAATTCTACGGTGCGTCAGGTAATCTACAAAGATACTCCATATAGTGCATATAGAAAACCAGAATATTCAGGTATTGCTGCTATTAGCAGTGGGGGAGCGAATGAGATTCCAGAAACACTGTCACAGGAAATTCAGGAGCAGTTTCTTCAGAATTCGCGAATAGTAACGATCATGAATGACCAAATATCCAAAGATTCTATAATAAACGAAACCACCGAAATGATCTTATTTTCCCGTCAACCAGGTCAATTTGGATATCTAATCCACGCAGCTTTACCTTTAGAATTATTAGCAGGAAAGTCAGGAAAAGAATTAATTAATATTGCCCTAAAAGAGTTGAAAAAAGCTAACTTTCCAGAAATGATTCAGCAGTTGGTGGCTTTATCCTCCCCAGAGCAGATTCTGTCACGTCCGTATTATCTTCACCGTGCCACTGTTTCTGGGTCAGAGCAACCAAAGTGGAATATAGGGAGGGTTGTATTGGCGGGGGATGCTGCCCATGGAATGCCACCATTTATGGCTCAAGGTGCTAACCAAGGACTGGAAGATGCTGCTGTCATGGCAACATTGGTGGCTGAAATTGGTAAGCAAAATCAGTGGGATGATATAGCTGCTATAGAAGCTGCGTTTAGTAAGTATGAACGTTTGCGTCGTCCACTGATGGAATTGGTTCAACAAGCAACACTAACCAGACTACCCCTTACTTCAGAAGAGTATGGGCAGGAATACGCTCAACAAATTTATGCTCGTAATATTGACGAAATTATGCAAACATTGTTGTAAAGGTGGTAGCAAGTTAGGTAATCCTGTATAGTAATGGTCAAGTTATATCATGTCCTGGTTAAATACTTATAAATATATGTCTCCGAATGGGATATTCCTTCAAGATAGCTTCAGTTGAACATTTTTATTATAATTAATCATCCGGACATGATATTACATTTCATTAACGCATTCTACAAAAGCTATCCAAGTTTTGATGATATTAATTTAACTGTCGATTAAAAATTCAGATAGTTGTTATAATAGCAAATTGATTTATTACCGGGACTTTAACAAATATGATCAGAGGCGATTATGTCTGTAGAATTACAAATAGGAGTTTTTACTCAGTTCCATGGGGAATTTTCAGTGCCTATGGTTTTGTTGCGAATGTCGCAATAGGAGTTTTTACTCAGTTCCATGGGGAATTTTCAGTGTCTGTGGTTTTGTTGCGGATGTCGCAATAGGAATTTTTGCTCAGTTTCATCGACTCAACTATGTAGCAATACTATTAAGATAAGAAACGGTATAACTTTATTTTTCTTGCTACTTCCTTCCCCAACTTATGATCAATATAAACAAAGCAACTTCAAACAACCTCAAATATGTCAACCCCCTAATAGGTACGGGAGGTCATGGTCACACCCACCCAGGGGCAAGCGTTCCCAATGGTTTTGTTGTACTTGGTCCCGATACCAGAGTAGAAGGGTGGGATGCCAGTTCCGGATATTATGATAGCGATCGCAGTATTTTCGGTTTTTCCCACACTCACCTCAGCGGTACGGGTATTGCAGACTATGGGGATATTCTGATTTTGCCAAAAATTGGTACTATGATACTCGAACCGGGAACTCTGGAAAACCCAGAATCAGGTTATCGGGAACGCTTTGATAAAAATTCGGAAACAGCTTCTCCTGCTTACTACAAAGTCAAATTAAACTCAGGAATACAAGTCGAACTCACAGCTAAACAACGGAGTGGTTTCCACTACTACACTTTTCCCGAAAATGCTAAAGTTAACCTGCTCATAGACTTAGTTCATCGTCGAGACGAAAACACTCTCTCTGCTAGTCTCAAAGTATTAGACCAATACACCATTGTTGGCAGTCGCATCAGTCAAAGTTGGTCGCCGGAACAACGAATTTATTTTTATATCAAAATAGATAAACCACTGCAAAAAATATATATTTCCACCGATGGAAAAAATCTGAATCAACTCAAAAGTGCTAATAACAAACATATTCAATCATATTTGGAATTAGGGCAAATTTCTCATCTCAAAGTACGCATTGGTATTTCCGCAGTAGACATTAATGGAGCGCAAAGAAACCTCGCCAAAGAAATTCCCACCTGGCAATTTTACGAAACAGTTGACTCCAGCAAAGAACTCTGGCGTGATAAACTGGCAAAAATTGATATTGACACTAAAAACGAAACAGATAAAATCATTTTCTACACTGCTCTCTACCATACTTACAAAGCTCCACATATATATATGGATGTAGACAAACGGTTTCGGGGAGCAGATGGACGCATTCATACCGCCCGAGGTTTTACTAACTACACCCTATTTTCTTTATGGGATACATTTCGCGCTCTCCACCCATTGATGACTATTTTAGAACCCTCAGAAACCAATGAATATATCAAATCTATGTTGATACATTACGACCAAGTGGGTTCCCTACCAAAGTGGAAACTAGGAGAAAAAGATGTTAAAACAATGGTTGGTCGTCATGCTATTAGTGTTATTGTAGATGCTTTTACCAAAGGTTTGAGGAACTATGATAATTGGTGGGCATTGGGAGCAGCGATCGACACTATGAATAGAGAAGAACCAGAATTAAATGCCTATCGTAATTATGGTTTTGTTCCCTCAGACGTTAATGTTAATTGGTCAGTATCGCGGACTCTAGAATTTGCCTATAATGACTGGGCGATCGCTCAGTTTGCCAGAATTTTTGGAAATATTAGTCTGGCAGAAAGTTATGAAAAACGCTCCCTCGCATACCGTCAAGTATTCGACGCGAGTCAAAAATTAATGCGCCCCAAACGTAGGGATAGTAGTTGGGATAATTTCGATCCCTTTGCAGCAGCATGGGAGTCTCCTTTTATTGAGGGTAACTCCTGGCAATATACCTGGTTTGTACCTCACAATATTCCCGACTTAATTCAACTCATGGGTGGGAAGTCAGCATTTTTAGCACAACTGGAAAAACTATTTTCCCTGGATAGTAGTCAAGGAAATGAACTACCCGATATTACAGGATTAATTGGACAATATGCTCACGGGAATGAACCCAGTCATCACATCTGCTATCTTTTCAATTTTGTTGATCGCAACGATCTGACTCGTGCTTATGTCAAACAAATACTTACCACAATGTACAAAGCTACACCAGATGGCATCATAGGCAATGAAGACTGCGGACAAATGTCAGCTTGGTATATTCTCAGTGCTTTGGGTTTATATCAGGTGACTCCGGGTACGCCAATGTTTGATTTGGGATATCTACATTTTTCTCAAGCAACTATACATTTGGATAATGGCAAAGATTTTGTTATTCAAAAAGGTAATCATCCAGAACCATATTTACTCAATGGTCAACCCGCGTCAGGGTGGCAAATTTCATATCAAGATATTATGAATGGTGGTATGTTGAGTATTTCCTCACCAACACCAATAAATTCACCAACCCCAACAAATGTAATGCAATGGTATAACCAACCCCCTGTCTGGAGCGACCAAAATGGAGTAATTCAAGTTACCACAGGTGCAAAGACAGATTTTTGGCGAGTGACTCACTATGGTTTTATTCGCGATAACGGTCATTTTTATTATCAGAATATTACAGGTGACTTTACCGCTCAAGTCAAAATTACTGGTGAATATCAAGCATTATACGACCAAGCAGGTTTAATGGTGCGTTTGGATGAAAAGACTTGGGTAAAATGTGGCATTGAATTTGTAAATGGCGTGCAACAAGCGAGTGCTGTGGTGACTAGAGAATATTCTGACTGGTCAGTAGTGTGGTTGTCGGAAAACCCCGAAAGTATTTGGTTGCGGTTAAAGCGGAGTGGAGAAACGCTGGAAGTAGAATATTCTCTGGATGGAGAGAGTTATAGTTTGTTGAGACTGGGTTATTTGACTACGGCAAATGAGTTGCAAGTCGGTTTAATGTGTGCTTCTCCTGATGGGGATGGTTTTTCTGTTGTGTTTGAAGAATTTAGACTGTTTGATTAGAGAAACCTGAAGACGGAAGAGGGAAACAGACAGAATATTTGTTCAGAAAGTAGGTGGTGGCTACATTTTTATTCATCGAATGTTAATGGAACATTTTGCTCACATGACTCGGTGAAACTTGCTGCCGATTCCTCTAATTTTGGCAAAAGAATATATAATTTGAAGAAGGAGACAGGAGACAGGAGACAGGAGACAGGAGGAAAATTACATGGGGATTCTAACCCCAAGTAATTTTGAACACCGTGTAGACGGTGGGGTATTAAACCCACAAAGAAAATGATAAA
>NZ_JAAHGB010000067.1:0-39083 GCF_010672695.1 Okeania sp. SIO1H4 | reverse complement strand
GAGTTAGAAGAAATTCTGTTTGAGCGTTGTCAAGTTCTTTTAACACAGCAATTTGCAATCAAGGCTATAACCCAGTACCATTGGTGGCCGAAAATTCAGGTTTAATTACTCCGATGCTACCGGATTTTATATTACAGCGGTTTTCATATTGAAACCACATCGTCACAATCAAAATCCTTTAGGGACGTTCCAGAACGTCCTTACTGTGGTCTACTTAAATGAAAAGCGCTGTAAACCCGCCACACAAAAGATAAATATAAATTTATAGCAGTCGAAGGAAAGCTTAGGAAAGATCAAAAGCTTAAAACTCAGGCAACATAAGATTTTTCTTTCTTCCTTCTGCTATATTAGTCATAGCAATATAGTCAAAAGTTACTCTTCGTTCCTTTAACAGATGTTCAAAACGGTGATTGAAACTCTCCGTAAATTTAACAATTATATTAGGAGGCAGTGCCTATTGTGATGAGCAACTTTTGACTGAATTTTTGACGCAGGCTAACTGCCTGCGCTATTTTACACTACTGATACTCGGATTACACTCATCCTAACTAGCAGCAGCGTCAGCTTCTCGGAGAGCTTTGAGAATTTCAGGACGTTTCATACGCGCATAGCCACGAAGTTTCCGCTCTTGGGCAATTTTCTTCAGTTGTCTGAGTGATTTGGTATCATAATCATCAATGGGAACTTCTGGTTCTGCAGCAGCTTGAGCTTTAGTCTTTCTAGTAGTAGTTTTTGTTGTACTCGACTTAGACCTTGATGATGTAGAACTTGGTTTACTCTTGGTTGTTGTCTTACGCGGTGTCTCAGCTTTAGTTGCAACTTCTTCGGTAGAAGTGGCTTCTGGTATTGTTTGTAATTGACGCCGAACCGCAGATACTTGAGTTTTTAAGTCATCTTCAATATCTTGAACTAACTGGGAGAACTGATTAATTGTTTTGACAATTCCTTCCAGTTTTTTCTCTATTTGTTTATCGAGATCGTCAAGTTGTTTTGATAATAAGTCCACATTCACTCCTGATAAAGAATTAGAGGTTGTTTTATTTGTTGTTGAGCTTGTGATTTTTCTTGCCAATTTTTCTACCTTATCGTTAACTGAATTTTCTAGATTTGTAATCAAATTTTTGAGCTGTTCAATTTGAACAACATCCGTCCCTCGAACCTGCAAAGATTTTACTTGTTTTTTGAGTACCTCCTCATTTTTCTTGATAGATTGATCGATTTTTTTTGTGAGAGAATCTACTTTTTTATCGAATGATACCTCAAGTTGTTGCATTAGATGCTCAAAGTCTGGTGTTTCTACAACAGGTGGTTGAGTTAACTGCTCTATCTCTGCCACAGCTATCTTTGCTTGTTCATCTGTCATTTCATAAATCCAGGCCCATAGTTCCTTGATTTCAGCTTCTTTTGCAACTTGATACCAATCAGCACCACGAACTATTTCGTATTGCTGCTCGGAATCGTCATGATCTGTCAATCTCACAATTAATGGGATTAAGTTACTGCCTTGTTCAGAAAGACTCTTAACTAGAGCTTCATGTCTTTCAGCAGGAATATCTCTTACCTGAGAGTCTGGTACAGTGATTTGGGATATGGGAGTCAATTCCAAACTTACTGGTTGTACTGGTAAATCTTCTTGTCGATTTTTTCGCTTCGTTGATGAAACCATTTGCTTTCAACTTTCCTTGGTTCCTAAAATCAAATAAAGGTTTTGGGCTAATACTGCCTAGATAGCATTCTCCCGGTTACATTTTTTTTGTGGCTCCTCATTTATCACTTTTGATGATAAATTCAAGATTTCCAGCTATTACAGCTATTGGAAAAACCATAATTTCATCACAGTTTGATAAAATAGGATTAAGTGTCGGGAGGTGAGCAAACTGCTTAGTGCTGCCAAACAGGACTTATGATTATTGCATAATCTGGGAAATTATAATTAATTCTCAGGCTAGAAATTCATACAGCTATAAGTAAGTACGATCTCCAACATTACTTTTTGAACTTGTTAGTTTTTGCTATGCCTTAGTTTATTTTTTTTCTTACCCAGATTTTACTTTCACAAAGTTACTTTAGCATACTTTCATTGACTATGGAAGACAAATAATTTATCATCTTAGTAGCAATTGATTTTTTGCTATGAACTCAGTCAACACTTATAGCAGGGAACAGCGGTGTGACCCCGCGGGGTGCGACAGACGCATGGGAAAAGTATTTCTCTGTCTTACGGTTCATCATTAACATAAGTCCTGACCAACTCGTTCCTTGCTATACTACCTTTTGTTGCAGTTATCACTTTAAGACTACAATTTTGACTAGGTATTACCCAGTTAGGATTGTAGGAATGGCGCTCTGCTTCAATTACTCTGAATTAAATTAGCTTATGGCAGTAGATTTTATGGCCATATCAGGGAGCGATCGCATTACTCCATCCAAATATCTGTAGTTATTTTTTAACTTTTTTGCAAAAAATAGTCAAGGTGTACCTATCTGATTAATAATAATATTAATTGGTTGATTTTTGCAAGTGAGGAACAGACGATCGCATGGATGTTAAGGATTTAAAATTTCTATTAAAATTACTGAGCTATAAAAATTATCAAGTATCTTTTACTAAAATTCAACTAGAGTCTGAAATGAAGGTCTCTGAGAAAAATGAAATTTGCTCCAGACTTTGCGATCGAGGGTTGGTAAAATTTACTGGAGAAGTTACAAAAATTAATATAGCACCTCAAGGAAAATCACTCCTAAATAATAAAAAAGCTGTTAACTTACTTACCACCGAAGAATTGAAAGTGCTCAAAGCAACTGCTAAAGCTGCTATTTCTCCAGCGGAGACTGGTCTTGATACTAGCTATAGGAAAGCTGTTATCACAGACTTACTACAGCAAGGTTTGATTAAAGTTATAGATCAAAAAATCAAAGATGTTTGGTTGACAGAAAAAGGAAAGCAATTTTTGTGCCAAGAATATTCTTCTCGCAGCACTGCAAAAGAGATATCCTTAAAAATGTTAAGCGACTATCTTGATTTAATGCGTACTAACTGTTCGCTTTACTTCCCTAAACAAGAAAAACAGCAGTTTTCCAAGATGCCTGATCAACCCACTGACTCTGAGATTTTAGCTGTGATTCGAGATTTAGACCAAAATCTAGGCACAAATAACTATCTACCCATTTTTCATCTGCGACACAAATTACAACCTCCTTTATCTAGAGAAGAACTAGATCTAGCACTTTACCGTCTAGAAAAAAGTGACCAGATAGAATTAAGCTCCTTACAAGAAGTAAGCTCCTACACTCCAGAACAATTTGAAGCAGGTATACCTCAAGATATTGGTGGAAGTTTGTTTTTTATAATTCCCTACTAAATTTTCCGGTGTTGGTGATTTGAGGTATAATATCCTGTGTCCCCTCCGGGGGAGCTACGCTAATGGATAAGAGCGTGAACAAAAAACCTTCTCCTTCTACTACTCTTTCTTCCCTCCTGACTCCTGACTCCTAAATCATTAAGATTAATATCATACACGCGCTTCAGCAACACCAATTTTCCTATATCTGCTATCGTAATTCTCTAACCAGTCCAAAAAATATTACCAGTTTATAGTATGACATCTATAGATCAGATTATTCAAAGAGAAACCAATCCTTTCGATCAAGTAACTCTTTATACTATTAATTTTTGGCAAGAGCAACAAAATCCTAACTGGAATGTCGATTCTATCCATCAAAATATTATCTCTGATATAGAAACAGTGCTAGAGCAGGTTGCCCAGGAAAATCGTCCCCGAACTTTGATACTGACTGGTGACTCTGGTTCTGGTAAAAGTTATCTTTTAGGAAGAATCAAAAAATTATTCAACACAAAAGCTTTTTTCGTTTATATTGATCCTTGGCCTGATAGTGATTACATTTGGCGTCATATTTTGCGTCAAACAGTAGACTCTCTGATGAAAACTCCAGAGGGTCAAACAGATTCTCAGTTGTTACTATGGTTAAAAGGTCTACTAGATTCACAAAATAGTAGTTTATTCCAAAAAATTATTGGTGAAAGAAAAGTATTTATTAGAAATCTCAAAGGTATTTATTCTTCTGGAATTTATAATCCTAATGATTTTTTCAGCGCCTTTTATCATCTGTTAAATTCAAATTACATATCGATTGCTTGTGAGTGGTTACGGGGGGACAATTTGGACGAAGATGATTTAAAATCTTTGGGAATTAAAAGTAGTATAGATTCTGAAGATTCTGCTCAGAAAATTATGACGAATTTGGGAATTATTTCGGCTGCATCTCAACCGATTATTTTATGTTTTGATAATCTTGATAATATTCCTCGGTTATTGGATGGCTCGTTAGATTTACAAGCATTATTTAATGTCAATTCTAGTATTCATACTCATTGTCCACAAAATTTTCTGATAATTATTAGTATTATTACGAGTACATGGAAACAAAATTATGAATGGATTCAACCTGCAGATAAAACTAGAGTAAATGCTGGATATTTTCATCTTAAACCAATTACTTTAGAACAGGGAAAAGCAATATTGGCAGCTCGTTTGATCCCTTTGCATTCTCTGGCAAAACCAAAGCCTAAATCACCTATATTTCCTTTGTCAACAGAAATATTAGAACAGAAGTTTTCTAGAGGTAAAACTCTGCCTCGTAATATATTGGAATTGGGACGTAAGGAATACGATCGATACAAAAACAAATTATTATATGAGTCAGGAAATGTCCAAAAATTAACACCAGAAACAAAATTAGAAACTTTTAAATTAATTTGGCAAGATAAATATCAAAAAACTCAGAAAAAAATTAATAAAATTACCGATTTTGCAGCACAAGAATTGATTAGAATGCTACAAGAAGTATTAATTGCTGTAGAATGTAAAGAGGTAAAAACTAAATTATTAAGCGGTAAATATGCTAGTCATTCTTTGAGCTATCAACAACAAAATAAAGAGGGAATTATCGGTGTTGTTTGGACAGAAGATAAAAATATGAATAGTTTTTATAATACTATGAATGCTTGCCAGAAAGTGGCAGATAAAAGTTTATGCCAAACTTTATATCTAGTGAGAGCTGCTGAGGTTGGAAATGCCAAAAATATGAGCAATAGAATATATAGAAAAATTTTTAAGGGTAGGTTGAAAAATTGTCATATTCAGCCCAACCTGAAATCTGTATATTTTTTGGCTACATATCATAGTTTGGTGAATGCTGCTCTAGCTAATGAATTAATGATTGAAGGTAAGATTATTAGTCTCAAAGAGTTAGAAGAAATAATTTGTGAATCACAGATTTTAAACAGTTGTAGTCTATTACGAGATTTATCTGTAGTTGACTCAACAGATAATCAAGAACAACAAAGCGATTCAGATTTATCAGATTTAGATGAGGTGAAGGATTTTGTGGTAAATTTAATTAAAACAGAATGTTTTATGGAGCGCAAAAACATAATTGAAAATACACTAAATAAATTTATTAACATAGAGCAGTCAAAAATTTATACAATTATTGAGGAACTTGAAGGAGAACAGAAAATCAAAAATATTACTCCTACATCAAAATTAGATCGAAAACTAGTTTGTTTTATTCCTATTTAATAACGAACATTTAATTAAAGTTAGGAACGATAAATTAAAATCAATATTTAGTAGATCAAAATTTAGTAGATCAAACTGATAGTTTTTGAAATTTTTTTAGTGATCTTAACTGCTTAAAAACCTGGAAAATCAGGATAGTTTGTCAATGCCAATAACTAATAAACCTCAACTACAGTCTCCCCCATTCAGTGTTACCAATGTTAAAGTTGCTTTTGAGTGCCCGCGTTTATTTTATCTCAAACAACGTTTTGGGGGCGACCATATATTTTTGCCAAAAGATTATATCCAGGAAATTGATAGTGCTTTTCTCGACTTAGCTAATCAGTTGATTAATATGATTAGAGAAGAATCTAGGATTCAAGCTTTGTTTAAGGGGAAGTTTGAGGAATTGATGGTAGAAGTGATCGCTAATCAAATACAACAATTATTTTATGAGTTGATTTTCTTTCCTTATTTAGACACAATAATTACAAAGGATTCTAGTCTAGCAACAGCACTCTATCAAAGTTGGCAGGTCTTAATTAAACTAATTTTAAATATATCTAAAATTATTGTTAAAAATCGGCGTTACTGCCATGAAAGTATTGTAGTTCGTCGCACATTAATTACAAGGGAAATACTACTAGATTATACTTTTAAAATACCAGATGGTGAGAATCAAAAGTTAACAGGAAAAGTTAATAATTTAATTTTTGATTTTGAGTATCGTCGTTTATGTGTGGTTAATTATCAGACTTATGAAACTGTAGAAGTATCGTCTCAGTTAATGGCGGTTGCTTTGTATAGTTTTCTACTGAAGCAAAAGAAAAAAGTGCCTGTTAATGCGGTTGTTTATTGGGTTTTGCCTGAGTTTGGAGAGTATCATTATTCATGGGAAAAACTTGAGAATATGGTGGAGAGTTTAATTCCTGCTAAGTTACAGGAGATGCGGGTGTGGTTAAGGTGGGAGGAGTCTCAACCAGACCCACCTCCAGCAACGGAGCATGAGTATTTATGCGATATTTGTCCTCAGAGGGAAAAGTGTCAGAGTTTTTTTGATAGGGATTGGTAGGAGTTATCAAAAGTAGGTTGGGTAGAACGAAGTGTTAGCGTTTGCGCAGCATTCTGTAGGAAACGTTTGACAGGATTCATGTTCTTCACCAAGACTTACTTCTCTGGCAGTATCGTCCTTAGTCCTTCAGGCTTATCCGCTTTTAGCCCATGCACCCTCGAGTAATGGTTGTTAACCCATTAAACCTGAGCTGCGAAGTCACTCCCTAGCTGAGAGGGGAGGAATTGAACCTGCATAGGGTATGAGTTTTTAACCTTTTGGTTAAAGGGTCATGTTGCAGTCATGGCTTCTTTGACCCAACGAGTCGCACTCAACCCAACCTACGGATACTTGGTATTTTTGGTGTGAGGGAATGCGATCGCTACTTTCTATTCTGGTATATATGCTATTTTTCTGAGTTTTTCGTAGGTTGTTTTCCCGAAACCAATTCCCTTTTTAGTTTGTTGTTTAAGATTTTCCCAAGTTAAGTTTTCTCCAGACTGTTTCCATAACATTAAGCTCGTAACGTTGAGAAACTGCTTGAATCTGTTTTGGTAATGTATATTGTACAAATCTATTGTTAGGGTTAATTTTACAAGGCAGTACACCTAATATTTCTATGTCTGGTTTATTCATCATTTGTCTAAAACGGTTAACATCTCGCTGAAGATAATTTTTAACATTAGATAAACCTTGATTAGCAAATGGTTTTAAGTCTGAAGGAATGATTAAATAGTTAGCACTAACTAGGGGAACAAAGGCATACAAATTCAAAGAAGGTGGTGTATCTATCAGGGCAATATCATATTTTTATTAGACAAATTTTAGTTTTTTTATTAGCGCAGTTTGAGTACTTCTCAGACCGTTTAACTCACCTTCAAGATCCATTAAATTTATATGAGAAGGAATTACATCTACTTCTGGATTATTAAACCTAGAAGCTCTAGCTACTTCTGGAATACTAGAATATTCATCGTATCTCAACACATGATAAATATAAGAGTCTTTGATATCATCAAATTGTTCATCATCAAATTTAATTAGACCTGTCGCAAAAGTTGTATTCGCCTGACTATCTAAATCAATAACAATAACTTGATAACCTTTTTTACTCAAAGCGGCAGCTAAATTAACCACTGTTGTCGTTTTTCCAACTCCACCTTTATTGTGATAGACAGCAATTACTTTCATAGAATTTCTCCTACCTTGATTAATTGGATTAGACTCTGTTTCAATGTTTACTAAGTTTTCCTGATTTTCGGGAATATTGCTAACAATTTCTTTTGTCTCAGATTGAGTAGCGATCGCCTCACTTACACCTGCTTTTTCTACCGGAGTTTCTGGTATATTACAACTCTCTTTTTGACGCAAATAGTCTCGACCTACTATTTTTTTAATTTCTTCTATTTTGTCATCAATTTCAATTCCCAAACAACTAAAAATTAACTCAATCTGATTTCTGTCTCTTTGATAAATCCTAATTTATTTAGCATTAGTTAACAACCCATATTTTACATTTCTACTTGTTAAATAATGCCTCAGTTTTCGTTGATGGCGGTCTAAATTTTCTCTCGGATGTTTTGCCTCCATAACTAAACTCAATGGAGAATCTCCATCTAAACGAAAAGGTAACTTCTGGACAGCAAATGATAAAAAGTCTAAACGGATACTACCCAAAGTTAGTTCTTGATGTCAATGTTCGATACCGTATCCTAATTTTGGCAGTAGATAACTAACAATTAGTTTACTTTCTACTTCGCTTTCATTGCGACATAAGTCTGGATTAAAACTCAAGGTGATTATTCCTTAATTTTGAATTTTTTCCTTGATTAATTTATCCGATCCTATCCAACGGATTAATTGATGTCAATCTTGACAATTTGATTCAGTTGTATTACTTTTTTTTCAGTATTTTTACAGTTTTATACCAATTTATAAAAGTGGTATTATCAATTAATTTTATTCTGCTTGGGGTTATTTTTCTAAGAGCATCTTGCTCCCGTTGAGTATCAAGATACCCTATAAAAAAAATCCGGTCAAAATGCCGGATTATATAAAAATTGATAAATGAAAAATTAGTGGTATGTGTTAATGGGGTTTGAATCCCTATTAAAAACCTTGAGAAGCTGATAGCTAATAGCTGATAGCTGACCGCTTTCCTGACTAAAATTACTGGGAAACTTTCTGAGCATCATACTCTTTAAAAGTTAGGTAAAACTTAGTTTGATCATACAGATGACATTTCTCTGTTATCTCCTTCATTAAAGACCAAGAAAACTTAGTTTCATAAAGTTTATCTCCCCATTGATCCTTCAAAAATTGATGTGCTTTCCTGAGATTATATGAAGGAATTCCTGTAGAGACATGATGGGGAATATGCACATTAATATCATGGCAAAGAAACTCTACCCACCGGGGATAATCACAATGTACTGTACCAAATAATTGAGCCTCCGCTTCATTCCACTCTTCTACAGGAGTAAAAGGAATTTCTGGTACTGTATGGTGAACAATAGTAAATGTACTCATCCAGAAATGGTAAACCAACCAAGGCATTAACCAAAACTTGACCAGACCCCACAGGCCAACTGTAGCGATAAGCAGAGGAAAGGCGATCGCGCTAAACCCGAAAACTACCAACGCAGAAAACTTGACATCTTCCCTATCTTTAGCTTCAAATTTTCTCCAATCAAAATGGACAACCGCCCAGTGAGCAACAGATCCTAACCACCAAAATCTTCCACGCATAAACTGATACACTGACTGCATCAAGCTACCTGCATTCCCATAATCTTCTGGATACCAAGGTTGCCAAGCATTATCTTCCCCCATTTTATTCGTATGTTTGTGGTGATAATTATGGCCTATTCGCCAGCCATGAAAGGGATAAATTAAAGGCAAAAACACTAAGTGACCAACCAGGTCGTTGACCCAGCGACGGTTAGCAAAAGAACGATGACCGCAGTCATGGCCAATAACAAAAAAACCAGTCAATGCTGTGCCAGTGAAAACCCAAAGTAGGGGCAATAAAAACCAAGGTGTAATTGTTAGTCCCCAGTAACCTAATACAACCATAAAAATATTGACTGCTACCATTGTCCATGTTTTCCATTTATCTTTGAGAAAAACTTCACGAGGTAGAGTTTTTACAATATCTTTAAGTTGTAGTTGCTCGTTTCTAATCTCAGAATTTCCATGAGTAGATTCTGCAATTGATACTGTCATAAATTATTTGAGTTCTCCGTATTTTTTTTGTGGTTATGTAGTAGATTTATGATTCCGAAAAAAAACGCCAGCGCAAATACTTTGCTGGCAGTTTTGACCACAGAAAGTAGTTAACAGAAATTTTTAAGACATACTAGAACTTAGTGAATCTTAGTCAATTTTGTACACAATAACACTGTAGTAAAACCTTTCTTGTTACATCATAATCTTGTCATTATCAAAGTCAATTAATTGATTTGGTTACTACTACTATCTGATTTTTTATTCATCAAGTTGAGCAATCATTTATTTATTCACAATTTTTATTGATTGAATTATTTTTCAACCTCTGAGACTAATTTTCTAAGTTTCGTTCTTTTATAGTCCGCAATTCCAACAATAAAGTTTCTACTTCTGCCTCAAGATGGAGCAACTTAACTTGTTGATCTGTTTGATACAAAGATTTCATCTTTTCTTGAGTGTAGTTTTGATTGCTTGATACCCCTGAAACATTTACCCTTTTAGAAGTATCTACAGAAACAGATGCACTGGACAAATTGGATATACTGTTAGACATCAGTAACTTACTAGCCATTTATACTTACTTCACTTATTTTTCTATTGTAACCGGAATATTAAGATAAATTACAACAAATTAAACTATTTAACTTCCGGCATTAAAAAGTTGGAGTACCATATCCAACACTAAACATTTGGATAATACAATAAGATTAGTAAGGTTTAGTATCCTTCTTAACCATAGATTTGATTAAGTTTTCATTGTAAAAATTCGGTAAGTGGGAAAAGTGCCAGTTTAACGGCTCGATGGAAACAACGCGACGGGTAATAAAGCGTAGTCAAAATATGCGATAATCAAGGTATAAAGACACAATGACCTTTGAACCATGGTGAGAGCATCGTTAGCTAATGGACGCTTCAGTTAAAGGGTGGTTAACCGAAAAGGTAGCCCAGTGCTAGCCAGCACTCTGTTTCCAGCCGTTAGTCAGCACCTTGTACCTCAAAGCGAGTGAATCAACCAACAACTTTAAAAGTAGTCTCAATGGTCGAATGACCGGAGAGGGTAGTGGCGATTGGCACCGCCTTGTGAGCTGCTGCTGTATGCGTACTATGGTACGGTAATGGCAATGTGGCCGTTACGAGCAATGTGAAAATCGCGGATTTATCCCGATAGAAAACTCCTAATCACGAATCCACGCGGATTTATCCAGTGGAGTGTCAACCTTACTAAAAATTGACCAAAAAGTTATTTATAGCTTTGGCCTAAGGTAAAAAAACTAAACTTTACAGTAAAAAATTCAAAACTTAAAAATGACCTTAACACGGCCCTTTTCTCAGTCAAAATTACAAGGCTGGCCTGGTTTGATAGAGGCATATAGATCCTATCTACCAGTGACAGAAGAAACTCCTGTAATCACATTGCAAGAAGGTAATACTCCTCTCATACCTGTGCCGACGATCGCCCATCAAATAGGCGGCCAAGTAGAAGTCTTTATCAAATATGATGGCCTTAACCCCACAGGTAGTTTCAAAGATAGGGGCATGACTTTAGCTATATCCAAAGCCAAAGAAGAAGGGGCAAAAGCAGTAATCTGTGCTAGCACAGGCAATACCTCAGCTGCCGCTGCTGCTTATGCTAGACGAGGTGGGATGCGAGCATTTGTCATAATCCCAGATGGTTATGTTGCATTAGGAAAATTAGCCCAAGCCTTATTGTATGGTGCAGAAGTCTTAGCCATCAAGGGAAATTTTGACCAAGCCTTAGAAATTGTCCGAGATGTGGCCGCTAAATATCCTGTCACTTTAGTTAACTCAGTTAATCCCTATCGCCTAGAAGGTCAAAAAACAGGAGCTTTTGAGGTAGTGGACACTTTGGGGGATGCCCCAGATTGGTTATGTATTCCTGTAGGAAATGCCGGAAATATCACAGCATATTGGATGGGATTTTGTCAATACCATCAAATCGGAAAATGCGATCGCCTTCCGCAAATGATGGGTTTTCAGGCAGCAGGGGCGGCACCCATTGTTCAAGGTCATCCTGTAGTCCAACCGGAAACAGTGGCCAGCGCCATTAGAATTGGCAATCCTGCTAGTTGGGAAAAAGCTGTAGCAGCTCAACAAGCTAGTCAAGGAAGTTTTACAGCGGTTACCGATGAAGAAATATTAGAGGCTTATCGTTTATTGGCGTCCAATGAAGGAATTTTTTGCGAGCCTGCTAGTGCTGCTTCTGTTGCGGGTTTATTGAAAGTCAAAGACCAAGTTCCCAGAGGAGCAAAAGTAGTTTGTGTACTTACTGGTCATGGTCTCAAAGACCCAGATGTGGCGATTAAACATAGCAATAATCAGTTTCGGCAGGGAATAGAGCCAAATATAGAGGCAGTAGCGGAAGTTATGGGGTTTTAAAGGAAGGAAAAAGGAAAAAGGAAAATATTTTTGGTTCTACTTTTGAGCTTTTCTCTCTAATCTTTACTACTGGGTAAGCGGGGCAATGGCCTTTCATTGGGCGGCAACTGAGCAGCATTGGGAGATAAGCTTTCCTTTAGTTGGATTTGATTTTGAGCTTGAATATTGGCTTCTGTTTTTGGCTGAATATCAGGAGTAATTTCCGATTTCTGTTGTTTGCTTGCTTTTGCTTTGGCCAGAATATCTACTGCATCTGCCAAAGCATTTGTTAAACTTGTACGAGTATTTGTATGATTGACTTTCTCTTGTTCGAGAGCTTCAGTTAATTTTTGGACTTGTGCAAAAGCACGCTCCCGTTCTTGGACTACTTCAATTATTTTGGCCTTAAATTCAGCTAAAGTTTGTAAATTTTCGATTTGCTGTTCAATAGTTGTTGCACTTTCATCTATACTCTCTTCAACAGATGGAAAACCTTGTAATTTCTGAGCTTGGGCTTTTAAAGTCTGAATAGTTTCTTGAGCCAGTTGAGTTTCCGTTCGTCGTTGTTGAGCTTCAGTATTGTAGAGTTGACGCCACTTAGAGGCACTATCCTGGGCAACATTTAATTCTGTTTGAAGTTTTACTATTTTCTCTTGAAGAGCCTTAATTTCATTTAACCACGGAGTTATGTCCTGACTCATATCATATTTTAGATTATAGAGTGTTCATTTAATCGGGTGATTTTCCCGCGAAGGTTGTCTTTGCAATTTTAAACTATACCAAGAGAAGTATAGTTTAGGACAGTAGATACTGAAAGGAAACAGGGAAATACTATAGCGCTACATAAATATGCTCTTGATATTCCTCAGTAAGAAGTCAAAAGTTAAAAGTAAAATAAGTATTTATGCTTAATATTTAACTGAGAATTTGACTCGTGATAAAGGTAAATGAGGATAATTCATATAATATAAATACCTCAGTAAGCTACGGATTTTATGTAAGCATTCAGCTATTAGCACTCAGCTATCAGCAATATGAGTAGTAGACATCTCCATAAAAGAGGGAACATGGAGTAGGGAGAAATAATTGACAATTTATAGATAATAATTGATTTTATTTTTAATTTCCACGCCTATTTCTAATCAATAATTACTTCTAAGAGCTAAGAGCTAATAGCTGATAGCTGACTGCTGAATGCTTACAATTTTTTTTTGTAAAATCACTTGTTAAAATTGGTATAATACCTTATATAATTATAGACTTTTGATACCTAGATTGGATTTTTTTTATCTGTGTATGACTTTAATGTTTATTTTTTTTAGTAATTTTTTTCTATAAAAGATTACTATTTACTTTTGATTTTTGCCCGAAATAAAGTAATTTATCTTAGTACATTTTCCGAAATTTATAAATTTATAATTGTTATTTTGAAGTTTTTGTTAGTTGACAAATTATTCTCTACTATAGCAAGGAACGAGTTGGTATTTGACTGATATTGATGATGAATTGTAAGACAGATAAATATTTTTCCCACTGTTCCCTGTTCCCTATTTCCTATTCCCTATTCCCTGCTATACAAGTAACTCAGATAAACCTTTTTACCTAAAAGCCCTATGAGCTTTTTCCATTTTTTACGTCACTTTAATTCTGCCACATTGCGAGAAGTTTTAAACCACTCCAATAGGCAGCGATTTTTCAACTTATTAACTCCAATTGCTAAACGTGGCTATGGCATGATATTGACGATATTAAAAAGGATAGTCAAACATATACTGAAGCGAATAATTCGCTTTTTTCAGTTCCTTCTTCATCTAAATTTTAATACCATTAAACAAGTATGTATTTGTGCTGGCAAAAGCAGATTATCAGGTTTATCAGCCGAGATGGCCTATAATGCTATGCTCGCTTTATTTCCCGGATTATTAACAATAATTGCAGCAATTGGATTATTTGAATCTTTGCGATTGCCTCTATTACAAATGGGTAGTTTACTAACAGATATAGTACCTAATCAAGTGCGATTTTTAATTAGCAGTGCTGTTGATGAAATTCTGAAAACCCGCAACAAAGAAATATTTTCTTTCAGTTTTATTGGCTCAATATGGATATTTTCTAGCGTACTGACTTCTGCTATGGCAGCTCTTGACGAAATTCATCAAGTTCCTCTTGAGAAAAAACGACCTTTTTGGAAAGCAAAATTAGTTTCTTTAGGACTAACTATTGGTACTCTCATACTATTAATTATTGCCTCTGGATTAGTATTAGTTAGTGACTTAATTGTAGACATGATTGCTCGGCAAAGTTGTTTACTAGAAACTCTGCCAAATTGTCCCCCTGACCAGGTTGCTAGTTGTTTATTTCAAGAACCAGTTGATAATTGTGTGTTGAAGTCACAATTATTAGAAACTTGGGGTCAATTAAGATGGCCGATTACTTTAGGAATAGTTTCTACAGCTTTTGCTTTTGTTTATCGTTTTGGTCCGAGTCGTAGAAGGAAAGGTACACCTATTATGCCTGGTGCAATTATATCAGCATTAATGTGGGCAGGAGCTTCTAATTTATTTCGTTTATACGTTTTTCATTTTGGTAACTATAACCGAACCTATGGAACTATTGGTACTTTTATTATTTTATTGTTGTGGTTATATATTAGTTCATTGGTGGTATTAATTGGGGCACAATTAAATGTAACAGTAGGGGAGGCAATGGCACGGGATAATGTTCCGCATCTACTACAGGAACGCTAAGTTATAGAAGGAGGAGTAAAGTATGAGAAAGTAAGCATTTAGCCGCCAGCTATCAGCTATCAGCTATTGTTTTTAGTTTTAGATAAAAGCTTTACTAACTGAGTGAGAATTAAATCTTACTATAAAAGTCAGCTGAAAAAGTCTATATTCATTTAAACCCCCTCCTTTTGTTGAGAACTGATAGCTAATAGCTGAATGCTTACTAGAAAAAACGGCAAAAAAAGTCTGAATTAATGTGGTCGTTGTAAAAGGCTAATCACACCAGTTGTTATGGATAAAAAAATTAGAAGTAAAAGCACTCCTCCTGGTAAAAATGCCAGAATTTTTAAGCCTCTGAGGAGCCATACTAATAGAGTTAAAATTGTGAGGATGCCACAAATGTAAGAAAATTGGGGAATTGGAAAATTAGAATTTTTACTCATGGAGTTTAGATAATATCTATATGGATTTAACTATCAAAAATATTGTCACTATTTTAGTAAGCATTCCGTTTGTCATGCTACGCAAACAGCTATTAGCATTTCCTACGGAATGCTCCGCAAACAGCATTTCCGTTTGTCATGCTACGCAAACAGATGTATGAACGTACAGGACTTACTAAAGTTAGTTAGTGACCTTTTTCTTGACTGCGGAATGCTACGCAAACATAATTTTGAATTCTCCTTCTAAGATAATAAGTTAATAGCTGATAGCTGACTGCTGAATGCTTACCTATTTTAACTTAATGCCTATATAACCAAGTTGATAAGATTGACGCATTAAAAGTAATGCTTGTAAGACAGAAGATTTGCCTGTGCTATTTAGACCAGATAGCAAAGTCAGTGGTTTAAATGATAAAAGCTGATTGGCAAAATGTTTAAAGTTTTTTAGATGTACTGAACTAATCATTTAGAACTTCCTGGATTATTTTTTCAATAGTTTCAAAACGATATTCTATCTTATCTTGAGCTTGAGATATAGACTTGGCAAATTCTTTGTCTTGATCTACATATTTAGCAAAGTTATCTAATAATTATTGCGTCTGATTTTTAAGTTTTTGAGTTTGTTGAGAATTAAGCTGACTAATATGAAATGACCAGGTTTCAAACAAAGCTTTATTAACTGGAAATTTTCTTTGTTTCTTCGATTTACGGAAAGCTTCATCGCCAAATATTTCTTGACAAACAATCATAGTCTTTTTGAATTTATTTTCAAGTTCTTCAATTTCATAATCAGATAAATCATTAATTTTTTTCATAGCATTATCTAAAAATTCTTCTCTGCCAGAGTTGGCATAATTTTTATAAGAATTAGATGTAAGCATAACTGCTAAAGCGCCTAGTACAAATTCCCGATCATCCATACGTTTGATTCGTGATTCACCGAGTTGAATAACATTAGTAAATTCTGGATATTTAGCAAGTTCAGCTAATAATTTTAGGACTTTACCAGGATTAAGAGCATGACGTATTTCTTGAGGAGTTAAACGTTCTCCTCCTGTATTAATACGTTTAAAAATATTGTACTTAACTTTAGCTGGTGTACCTGGTGCAATTAGATATACAGTAACTTGAGTTTCTTCAATACGACGTTGATATTTACGAGGTAATTTTTGATAGGTTTTACCATCAAGTTCATTGCCCAGATATTCTAAACCTGTTAACCGTAAATTATTATCGCTTTTAATAATAAACTGCTTTAAAGCTGAAAGTCTTTGCAATCCATCTATGACTAACCAGTTGTCTTCATTAGTACCATCGATATAAAAAGGTGGCAAAGGAATCCTAATAATAATAGATTCAATAAATCTACTTTTAACGTCATCTTTCCATATATCAGAATGACGCTGAAAATCTGGAGCTAAATCAAGAACTTTTTCATTTATTCTTCTCACCAACTGTTCAATTGTAGGTTCTCTAGTAATAAAATTAATTTTCTCTGGATCGTAAATTAACTCATATTTTTCATAAGCTTCCTCCTCATCATTTTCTGCCTCTTGATATTTGTTTGAATTTTCTTGACTGCTCATAGGTTTGACTGCCATTCTTTAATTTTGATTATACCATCTGAGATTAGACTCAATTCTTAACTATCTATTTCAAATTGACAACTACTATAAAGAAGTATATTATCAAATAGTAAACCTTGATTTTTCCTATTTCTATTTACCTTAATTTATCAATTTATAGATATTAGCGATCGCTCACAAAACAAAACTTAATTCCGATAAAAATATCATGTCTATATCCAAATCAATTTCTCAAATTATCCTCCTAATACTTATTTCCATTATTATCAAAAATTTTGAGAATATAATGTCAAGCATTGAATCTAAAGAGTCTTTATATTTAGATTAATTGTCAATCTCTGAATCTGAGCGATCGCTCAATCACAAATAATTTCAATCTCTACCAAAATTTAATGTATAAATCCAAATCAATTTACCGAATCATCCTCTTAACACTAATTGCAATTTTCACAACAATTACATTGGTATTTGCATCTAATCAAATTAGCAAAACCCCACAAAAAACAGAAATTCGTGGTGTTTGGATAACCAATATTGACAGCGAAGTTTTATTTTCCACTACAGCAACAAAAGCAGCAGTAAATCGTTTAGCAAATCTCAACTTCAACACACTATATTCTACTGTTTGGCAAGGAGGTTATACTCTCTACCCTAGTCAAGTAGCTCAACAAGTATTTGGCAAATATTTAGACCCTACACCTGGTTTACAAGGACGAGATTTTTTACAAGAAGTTATTAACGAAGCACATGAAAAAAATTTAACAATTATTCCTTGGTTTGAATTTGGTTTCATGGCACCAGCAGATTCAGAATTAGTAAGATTACATCCTAATTGGTTAAGCAAACGTAGAGATGGAACTACTATAAAAATGGAAGGTGAATATCAGCGAGTTTGGCTTAATCCCTTTCATCCAGAAGTACAACAATTTATCTTAGATTTAGTAATGGAAATTGTGACTAAATATGATATAGATGGGATTCAATTTGACGACCATTTTGGCTTACCTGCCGAATTTGGTTATGACGATTTTACAGTCAAATTATATGAAAAAGAACTTCCTGGTTTATCCCCTTCTGAAAATTATCAAGAAACTTTTTGGGTGCGTTGGCGAGCGGATAAAATTAATAATTTTATGGGGCGGGTTTCTGAAGAAATAAAAGCGATAAAACCAGACTGTATTATTTCTGTATCTCCTAATCCTTTGCACTTTGCTTTACCTGCTTATTTGCAAGACTGGTTGACTTGGGAAACAGAAAAATGGATTGATGAAATTGTTTTACAAGTTTATCGTCCAGATATTAAACGTTTTATTAATGAGTTGGAACGAACAGAGGTTAAATTAGCTAAAAATAATATTCCTTTTGCCATTGGAATTTTGAGTGGTTTGAAAAATAATTCTACTCCGATAACGACAATTGAAGAACAAGTAGAAGCAGTGCGGAAGAGAAATTTTGCGGGAGTATCGTTCTTTTTCTATGAAAGTTTATGGAAGTGGGGAAAAGAATCAGAAAATATCAGAAATGAAGCTTTGGAAAAAATATTTCAGGGAAAGATTTCAAGACCACATATCTCTAGTTCAAAGAAAGAAGGAAAACCATTGAAGTCGTAAATTTTTGCCTCTCAAATAAATAGTAGAGGGGAAGGCTAGAAATTTTTCTGACTTGGGTAAAGGGAAAGACTAGAAGTAGTAATTTTTTCCCTCTGCAGTAAATAGTAGAGGGGAAAAGGTAGGAATTTTTCTGACTTGGGGGAGGGAAGATACTAGAGTAAATAGTAGAAGGGAAAAGGTAGGAATTTTTTCTGACTAGGGCAAAGGGAGAGACTAGAAGTGACAATTTTTTCCTCTCCAGTAAATAGTAGAGTCAAAAATATAGAAATTTTCTCTAACTTTCTCCTAACACAGAACTCAAGCAAGCAAATTTTTTCCTCTCAGATAAATAGTAGAAGGGAAAAGGTAGGAATTTTTCTGACTAGGGCAAAGGGAGAGACTAGAGGTGGCAAATTTTTTCCTCTCAAATAAATAGTAGAGGGGAAAAGCTAGAAATTTTTCTGACTTGGGTGAGGGAAGAGACTAGAAGTGGCACATTTTGCATTGTGACAAACAACTAATATCTATTCATTTAACACCTTAATTTCATAAACTTTAAATCCTGCACCTCTAGGTAAAGGTCTGCCATCCATTCCCATTGGATAAGACCCATAAGCACTCTTCGGTTGATATGGTTTACTATCAACATATTCTCCTTTTGCTTCAAATGCTTAACTTCTTCCTTTTTATTTGGTACAAGAAGGAAAGTTTATGGTAATATTATTAGGCTTTTTCAACAATACAAATATATGCACCGAATAGCAGCTACTCCTGGTGGTTGGAACCCTCAAGCAGAAGGGGTAATTTTTATCGAACAAACTCCCGCACCAATAATATTTTTAACAGCAGCAGATACGGATATTCAAACATTAGCAGCAGCAGTTAATAAGTTACCTTTTGATTTTCCACAACTACGAGTTGCTAATTTACTTCACTTACAACAACAGTTAACTATTGATACTTATGCTGATGATATTTTATCTAAGGCAAAAGTAATTATTGTTCGACTTTTAGGGGGGCGCTCCTATTGGTCTTATGGTTTGGAAGTCTTGCTAGAAGCG
This sequence comes from Okeania sp. SIO1H4, assembly GCF_010672695.1. Lineage (NCBI taxonomy): Bacteria > Bacillati > Cyanobacteriota > Cyanophyceae > Oscillatoriales > Microcoleaceae > Okeania > Okeania sp. SIO1H4. The sequence goes on along the minus strand of NZ_JAAHGB010000067.1, from coordinate 19,441 downwards.
ATCGAAAAAGAAGGGGCAAAACTAATAGTAATTCCTGGAGATAACCGCCCATATCCAGATTTAATTAGTCATTCTAATGTTTCAATTTCTCTAGTTAATCAATTCTGGCAATATTTAATAGAAGGTGGGGTAGATAATTTTGTTAATGGTCTCAAGTTTATCGCTAATATTTGTCTGGGAAAAGATTATGATTTTGCCTTACCTATACCAGTGTCGCGAGTCGGAATTTATCCTTGGCAAAAAGAAGAGCAAACCACAAAAGCAAAAATCGGAATATTATTCTATCGCGCTCATTATCTATCTGGAAATGTTGCTCCTATAGATGCTCTTTGCCAAGCTTTAATAGAAAAAAATTTAGAACCTGTACCAGTCTTTGTTTCTTCTCCTAGAGATGTAGAAGTACAGGGAGAAATATTGGAATATTTTCAACCTGAAAATGCTGAAGCAATTCAATTATTGTTAAACACGACCAGTTTTGCTGTCTCTGTTGTGAATAATCAAGATTTTGCACTGGAAAAATCTCCTAACCCACCCTTGCTAAGACAGGGAAAAAATTTAGACATTCCAGTTTTACAAGTAATTTTTAGTGGTGGAAATTTTGAGCAGTGGGAAAGTCAGTTTCAAGGTCTTTCGCCACGGGATGTGGCAATGAATATTGCACTGCCAGAAGTAGATGGAAATATTATTAGTCGGGCAATTTCTTTTAAGGCGGTTCAAACTTGGAATTCGGATTTAGAAACAGATGTAATTAGTTATTTTCCGGTTCAAGATAGGATTGAATTTGTGTCAGAATTAGCTGCTAATTGGATAAAGTTACGACAAACTCCAGCATCTCAACGTCGCATCGCATTAATATTAGCAAATTATCCTAATCGTGACGGTCGTCTTGCTAATGGAGTCGGGTTAGATACTCCTGCTAGTTGTGTAGAAATTCTTCAAGCTTTACAACAAGCTGGTTATTATTTGGAAAATATTCCAGCAACAGGGGATGAGTTAATTAAATGTCTAACTTCGGGGGTAAAAAACGATTTGGAAAGTCGTGAATTACGTCCTGTTTTCCAGTCTTTATCCTTGGCAGAATTTGAAACATATTTTGCTAGTTTGCCACAGGTTGTACAAGAAAAAATTATTCAGAGATGGGGAAATATAAATGACAGAGATTTTGTCATGGCAAACACGTATTTTGCCACTGATGTACAGATTAATTCCACAAAAATTCCGCCATCTTTAGAAAAAGATGTTTCTAGTAATTTTTCAGAATTTCAGAAAGATAATCAGAAAAAAGAAAACGACGAAAATTTTGCCACTGATGTACAGATTAATTCCACAAAAATTCCGCCATCTTTGGAAAAATATATTTCTAGTAATTTTTCAGAATTTCAGAAAGATAGTGAGGTAAAAGAAATAGATAATTTTCCTATTCCAGGTATTCAGCTAGGAAATATTTTTGTTGGTATTCAACCTTCGCGGGGTTACGATATCGACCCCAGTTTAAATTATCATGCTCCAGATTTAGAACCTACCCCTAATTATCTAGCTTTCTATTATTGGTTGAGAGAAAAATTTCAAATAGATGCAATTATTCATGTGGGAAAACATGGAAATTTAGAATGGTTGCCCGGTAAAAGTGTCGGTTTATCTCAAGAATGTTTTCCAGAAATAGCTCTCGGTGCTTTGCCACATTTTTATCCTTTTATTGTTAACGATCCAGGGGAAGGTTCTCAAGCTAAACGGAGGTCTCAAGCTGTAATTATTGACCATTTAACACCACCCATGACCCGTGCAGAACTTTATGGCCCTTTGCAACAATTAGAAACTTTAATTGACGAATATTATGAAGCACAAAATTTAGACCCATCTCGGTTATCTGTGATTCGCGATCGGATTATTAATCTGATAGAAACAGAAGGTTTGGATAAAGATTTATCATTTTTGGGAAATAATTTAGACTCCTCTTCGTCTTCTTTCCCAAGTAGGGAAAAATTTTCTATAGAAGTAGAAGTTTTGAATCAAGATTTATCCTTTTTACCCAAAGATTTAGATTTCTCCGAGTCTTCGTTTCAAAGTAGGGATAAATTTTTCATAGAAGTAGAAGCTTTAAACCAAAATTTATCCTTTTTTCCCCAAGATTTAGATTCCCTTTCACCTTCTTCCAAAAATAGGGATAAGTTTTTCATAGAATTAGAATCTTTGAACCAAGATTTCTGCTTTTTGCTCAAAGATTTAGATTCTCCCCAACTCCCCTTAAAAAAAAGAGAGAAAATTGAAAAGGATGAAAATACTAGATTTTCCGAATTAATCACTAATGCAGATGGCTATCTTTGTGAATTAAAAGAAGCACAAATAAGGGATGGTTTACATATATTTGGACAATGTCCTCAAGAGCGACAACTACGAGATTTAATCATAGCGATCACTCGTCATCCTAGTACTACTCGTTTGGGTTTGACTCGCGCTTTAGCTGAAGATTTGAATTTGGATTTTGACCCTCTCACAGATGACTTTTCTACAATTATTGATGAGAATTTAATTATGGATGGAAAAGTCTGTCGTACTGTGGGTGATGCTGTGGAGTTACTCGAACAAAAAGCAGCTAATTTAGTCGAAAATTTAATTAACCAAAATCAGATTAACTCTCCCTTCCAACAGACAAATAAAGAATTAGAATGGATTCGTCAAAAACTTCTACCTTCTCTGCAAAAAACAGACCAAGAAATTATCAACTTATTAATAGGATTAGATGGCAAATATATCCCTAGTGGTTCATCTGGCGCTCCTACAAGAGGTAGACCAGACGTTTTACCTACAGGTCGGAATTTTTACTCTGTAGATATTCGCGCCATTCCTACAGAAACTGCTTGGAGAGTAGGACAATTAGCAGCAGAAAATTTAATCGAAAGATACACTCAAGAAAATGGCGAATATCCTCAAACTTTAGGGTTATCAGTATGGGGAACTTCCACGATGCGAACTGGTGGAGATGATATTGCCGAAGCACTTGCTTTATTAGGTGTAAAACCTGTTTGGGATAGACCTTCTCGAAGAGTTATCGACTTTGAAATTTTGCCAGTTTCAATATTAGGAAGACCCCGTGTAGATGTAACTTTAAGAATTTCTGGTTTCTTTAGAGATGCTTTTCCTAATATTATCGATTTATTCGACCAAGCTGTTATTGCTGTGGCTAATTTAGATGAACCTGAAACAGAAAATCCTTTAGCTGCTCAAGTTAAAAAAGAAGTCAAATATTGGCAAGAATTAGGATTAACAGAAACTCAGGCAAAAGCACGTTCCCATTATCGAATATTTGGCTCTAAACCAGGAGCTTATGGTGCAGGTTTACAAGGTTTAATCGAATCTCAAAATTGGCAAGATGACCAAGATTTAGCCAGAGCTTATATTAATTGGAGTGGCTATGCTTATACAGGAATTAATAATAGTTATAACCAGGAAGCTAGAGCAATAAATTCTCCCAAAGCATTTTCTCAACGTCTTAAAGAAATGCAGATAGTTTTGCATAATCAAGACAATAGAGAACATGACTTATTAGATTCAGATGATTATTATCAATTTCAAGGAGGAATGACCGTTGCAGTTCGTGCTTTAACTGGCAAAAATCCTCATACTTATTTTGGCGATAATTCCATGGCAGAAAATCCCAAAGTTCGACAATTGAAAGAACAAATTGCTAGGGTTTATCGTTCCAGAGTAGTTAACCCTAAATGGATAGCTGGAGTAATGCGTCATGGTTATAAAGGAGCTTTTGAAATGGCAGCCACAATAGATTATTTATTTGCCTACGATGCTACAGCAAAATGTGTAGAAGATTTTATGTATCAAGGAGTAGCAGAAACTTATATTTTTGATGAGAATGTACAATCATTTATTCAAGGAAAAAATCCTTGGGCATTGCGAGATATGGCAGAAAGATTATTAGAAGCAAATCAACGAGGTTTATGGCAGTCAGCTAATCAAAAAATCTTAGATAAATTACAGGCGATCGCTCTAGAGGCAGAAGGAATAATTGAGAATTTAGAATTCAGAATTTAGAATTCAGAATTCAGAATTCAGAAGTAACTTGTACCCATAAATAGTTGAAAATTTTATTAGAAAGTCAAGTCAAACTTTGTCATTTTTGCCGAAAAATTAAGGTGGAAAGCTTCTCCTTTCAAGGAGAAAAAAAAATCTTTTAAACAATCCTATTCTGAAAAAGAAGAGGTAATTATTAATTATTAATTGTTAATTATTAATTATTGAACCAACCTTGTCATTCAAAAAATTCTTGGGCATTGCGAGATATGGCAGAAAGATTATTAGAAGCAAGTCAACGAGGTTTCTGGCAGTCAGCTAATTAAAAAATGTTGGAAAAATTGCAGGCGATCGCTCACTTAAGCAATTGAGAATTATGAATTGAGAATTCAGAAGTAATTTGTATGCAGAAATAGTTGAAAATTTTATTAGAAAGTAAAGTCATATTTTGTCATTGTTACCCAACTTTTTCATTCAAAAAATCCTTGGGCATTGCGAGATATGGCAGAAAGATTATTAGAAGCAAATCAACGAGGTTTATGGCAGTCAGCTAATCAAAAAATCTTAGATAAATTACAGGCGATTTTTTATGATTTTTTTTTGCTAAAACAAACTAATTTTACACCTTATCAGTACGAAAATTGCTATATTCAAATTCAACCAAATCTATAACCTTTTCAAAATAGGCATTAATTTTTCATTGAATGCTTTATATCCTGCCCGATTAAGATGAAGAAAATCTCTACTATATTCTTCCTTAACTTTTCCTTGTTCATTTGCCAAAATCGCTTTTGTATCGAAAATTATCACATCCTTGTTTTCCAAAGAATAAATAAAATCATTCACTTCCTTAATAGCTAACTCTACATCCGGCGACCAAAAAAGTTTTCTCTCAAGTGGCACTTCAGCAATAGGAAAAATAGTTGTCAGAATCACAACCGCACCAAGCTGACGAGATTGCTTGACAATTTCTTTGACATTTGATTTACAGTCATAAATAATTATCTCTTTATTCTCAGGAAATATTGGAATTCTGTATAAATCATTCACACCAACTTGAACTATCACAATATCCGGAGATAAAGGTTTTAGATGTTGATTCAATCTTCCTAAAACTTGCCCTGTAGTTTGCCCATAAATTCCTCGATTAACAAAATTAAAATCATCAAAACCTTTAGGTGAATTCCAACCACGGGCACGAGAATCTCCAAAAAAAAATATAGTTTTTTTTGATTGAGATTTTTAGCCTCTTTGGGATTAGTATCAATCGGATAATATTTTATGGCAAGTGGATTTAATTGTAGAGAGTTTAATTGTAAATAATAATTCCTACTCCTAAAAAATAGGAAATTCAGCCCTACTGAAACTAATATAATTATTGATAAACAGATAATTATCAATTTGTTTTTGTTCATAATTCATCAACGCTAAAATCAAAGTTAAACTAATCTTAGCAAGAAGTAATAGAAGGCAAAAATGACAACTATTGAGTAATGATGGCTATACTGAGGGTTTTACTCAAAAACACTATCTATATATCTAGTCTAGTGAGAAAAAACTATAACGTTATAGATATATAGTGTTTGGAACTTAAAAAGTGCCTAAGTCCTGGTAAAGTTAAGTTTGAAATTAATTATAGTGAAGTATTTTTGTTATGGCTAAAGGATTAGAACGCAGGAAATTTTTAATTTATAGTTCTGCTGCTCTAGGTACGAGTATTTTTCTCAAAGCTTGTGGTGGTGCTAATAACACTAACACTACATCTGGGGCTGACACAATTAAAGTGGGTATTCTCCATTCCCTCAGTGGCACAATGGCAATTAGCGAAACTACGGTAGTTGAAGCGGAAAAGTTAGCTATTGAGGAAATAAATGCTGCTGGTGGTGTATTAGGTAAGCAAATAGAAGCAATTGTAGAAGATGGTGCTTCTGACTGGCCTACTTTTGCTGAAAAGGCTAATAAACTTATTGACCAAGACCAGGTAGTTACTGTTTTTGGTTGTTGGACTTCTGCTTCTCGGAAGTCTGTTTTGCCTGTTTTTGAATCTAAGAATCATATGCTTTGGTATCCGGTGCAATATGAGGGTCAAGAATGCTCGAAAAATATTTTTTACACGGGTGCTGCTCCTAATCAACAAATTGAACCTGCTGTAGATTGGTTGTTAGAAAATAAGGGAAAGGAATTTTTCTTAGTTGGTTCTGATTATGTTTTTCCTCGTACTGCAAATACGATTATTAAGGAGCAGTTAAAAGCTAAAGGTGGTACTACTGTTGGTGAAGATTATTTACCTTTAGGAAATACGGAAGTTACTCCGATTATTACTAAGATTAAACAGGCTTTACCTAATGGTGGAGTGATTTTTAATAGTCTTAATGGTGATAGTAATGTTGCCTTTTTTAAACAGTTGAAAGGTGCTGGTCTGACTCCGGAACAATATCCAGTTATGTCGGTGAGTATTGCTGAGGAAGAAGTTAGACAAATTGGTAAGGAGTTTCTTATAGGTCATTATGCTGCTTGGAATTATTTCCAAACTGTTGAGACAGAAGCTAATAAAAAATGGGTGGCAGATTTTAAGGCAAAATATGGTGCAGACCGAGTAACAAATGACCCGATGGAAGCTGCTTATATTATGGTTTATCTTTGGAAACAAGCAGTGGAAAAAGCTGGTACTACTGATAATTTAGATGCGGTAAGGATGGCAGCTATCGGACAAACTTTTGATGCTCCTGAAGGTTTGGTTACTATGAATGCTAATCATCATATTTCTAAAACTGTGAGAATAGGTCAAGTTCGTGATGATGGTTTATTTAATATAGTTTGGTCTACTGAAGGAGCTATTAAACCTATACCTTGGAATCAATTTGTTCCAGCAACTAAGGGGTTTGCTTGTGACTGGAGTGACCCTAATAAAGGTGGTAAATACAAGATATAATAAGTCTTTGGCTATAAGTCAGAAATTAGAGTAGAATTTTGTACGAGTGGTGGATAAATATGTAGGTTTAATGTTTCTACAAAATATCTAATTTTGTGTGCTGTAATTAGTTGGTCTAAATAGCTCACTAATTACAGCGCTTTCTCGGATGGTAAAGTTGAGTTTAATATTAATTATTTACTTTATTCCCTGCTCTTTGTTAAGTGTTAGCCAAAAAATTAATAATTAATAATTAACTATTACCTTTCCTGAAAATTGATATGATTGACTAAAATAATTTTCTCTCTTTGTAGGGCGACAGATAGTGGCGCAGCTAAGAAGAGGTGTTCAACTTTAATTATTCGCGAAAAATCCTAAAAACTTCTACTTTCTCAACTTGAAAATTCCTTTAATTCTAATTGATGACTATTAAATTTATTCTTCCTTCTTCTTTCTTTCTGATTCTGGAATAATTATCATAACGGAAGAAAATAAAAGCTGGAAATTTCTGATTAGAAGTGGCTCGGTTTCATCTGTTTAATCCGAGAAATGACCTATCTATATCATTATTTGCCTTGATTTATTGTTGTCTTTTTCCTATTTATAATTCTGGAGTAATTATCAAAAAAAACGGAAAAAAAGGAAAGCTGGAAATTTCTGATTAGAAGTGGCTCCGTTTGATCCGATAACTGACTAATATCTTGTCATTATTTACCTGATTTTATTTTCCCTTCTTCCCTCTTATCTCTTCCTTCTTCCTTCTTCCTTCTTCCCTCTTCCTTACCTTAATTAAAATGCAAGAATTATTAATCGCCATATTTAACGGTATAAGTATTGGTTCAGTCTTACTAATTGTCGCTCTAGGATTAGCCATTATTTTTGGACTAATGGGAGTAATTAACTTAGCTCATGGTGAATTAATGATGTTAGGTGCTTATACTACTTTCGTAGTTCAAAATATTTGTAATAGCATAGGTGAACCTATTTCTAATATTTATATTTTTTTCGCCATTCCTATTGCCTTTATAGTCGTAGCGATCGCTGGTTTAATTTTAGAAAAAGGGGTGATACGTTTTCTCTATGGCAGACCTTTAGAAACTCTATTAGCAACTTGGGGAGTTAGTCTGATTTTGCGTCAATTTGTCCGCAGTGTAAATGGAGTCTTAATTATTGGCATAACAGTTTTTTGTCTGTTTTATTTTGGCAGTCTTTACTTCCTCAAAAAACGTCGCTATGATTGGGAAAAAATTAAAAATTTAGCAATAGCAATTATTTGTTTCCTGTCTTTAGCGATCGCTACTACTTTGGGATTTTTATTGACAAGTCCTGGATTAACCAAACCTTGGTTTAGTTCTAGAAATGTTGATGTTACTGCTCCTGTTTGGTTACAAGGTGGATTACCTATTGGTGAGTTTCAATTACCCTATTCTCGGATTTTTATCATTATATTAACTGCTATAAGTTTGCTAGGTATTTACTTATTTTTGAATAAATCAAATTGGGGTTTAAGAATTAAAGCTGTCACTCAAAATAGAAGCATGAGTGCTTGTTTGGGTATTCCAACAGACCGGGTTGATGCTATTACATTCTCTTTGGGTTCGGGGTTAGCTGGAATTGCTGGTTGCGCAATTACTTTATTAGGTTCAGTCGGTCCAAATACAGGGCAAAATTATATAGTAGATGCTTTTATGGTAGTAGTCGTTGGTGGAGTAGGTAATTTATTTGGTACTGTTATTGCTGCTATGGGAATTGGCATTACAAATTATTTAATTGGTTCAGGAACTATAGCTTTAATTTTGGGAAATATAGAAAGTCTAAAATTTTTGACTGACTTCTTCAATTTTTTGGCAACTACCAGCATGGCAAAAGTAACAGTATTTGCTTTAATTATTGTCTTTTTACAAGTTAAACCAGCAGGACTATTTCCACAAAAAGGTCGAATGGATAATTGATAATTGATAAAGAAGCTAATGGTAAGCATTCAGCAGTCAGCTAACAGCTAGCCTCTTTCAGAGGAGCTGCCTCTTTCAGAGGAGCTTCGCTAACGCTAACGTTAACAGCTTTTGAGATACATCTATAATTTCCTGCCACAAATTATATGGTTTAATAACTCAGATTTATGGTTGAAAATTGGCGTTGCTTAAATGTAATGATAATTAGACATCTACTCCACCCATAGGGAGTAGGCAGTAGGCAGCTTTGCTGTAGGCGTAAAGAATTGATAATTTCTTTGGGATATAGATATTGATTTTTGATTCTTGGAGATGTCTATTAGCTGAAGGTCAAATTGAAAAACTGATGTTTTGTGCCCAAAGTTAATCTCAAAATCATTACCACTCAGCAACGCCTGAAAATTTAGTAGAAGTTAAAAAAACGCTGGCTTCATTCATTTTTATTGCTAGGAGCTGACTGCTAACTGCTAATAGCTGAATGCTTACCTCAAAACTATGGAACTTTATTGATAACTTAATAGATAATAATTGATATTATTTTTGATTGTTGAAAAGGTCTAATCTAAAGGAGGATGCCAACCAACAGCTACCCAAAGTTTTCTAGCAGCAACTCTACCGGATTATTAGTTCTTAAAGCTGTAACTGTAGCTCGACTAACAGCAGTTATACCTTCAATTTTTGTCCCGTAAGAACTCCATTAAAAATGATGAGACCATTCTTGTTGACGTGGATTAAATTTAGATGAGAGATGGGAGGTGGGGGGGATGGGGAGATCGAGACACCTAGAAACAAAAATCTATTGCACAGTTTTAGGCGTTGGTAATTGGTAAGATGATTTTCTACTAGGGGTGATACCATCACTTACTCTGGTTAGATATTTAGAGGTATCAGAAACAGATTACTCTTAAAGTTTCATCTCTTGATTTACCAACGCCGTTTTAGCTGTGTCAGTCTACTACTGAACTTATCAATTAAGTATGATATTCCCTGTGATACTCTCAATATAAAAAAGAAACGTTAGTTATAATAAAAAAACTTATGAGACAATGTAGACAAATACAACAACTTCTCAGTACCTTCAGGGCAGTCGTCTCCCGCTTGATCATTTTTGTGGTGGTAGTTTGTAACCTGCTGATGATATTTACCTCCTCCCCTACCCCAATGGCAACAGCCTCGCCAGGAGATAGTGTAATGTTAGCGCAAACTTTACAACCTTCAGAAGCCAGCAAAAAAACAGATGAGGCAATTATTCAAGATGTGGATGGTACAACACTTATACGCGAATATATCAGTAAGGCTAGGAAAGGAAGTATTTCTTCTGTCTTCACTATCTTCTTTTTGACTCTTGGGCCACTCAAAATTGTACCTATTTTTGTGAGTCTGACTGCTAATGCTGATGATACACTCCGAAAGAAAATGGCATTTCGTGGGTTTTGGATTTCGACCTTAGTTGTGATGTTGATTTCCCTTGTCGGTATAGAAATAGTGGACAAATATGGAATCCCTATTTCTGCTCTAATGATGGCAGCAGGAATTGTGCTGTTTTTAGTCTCACTAGGAATCATAATGACTCAGTATGGCTCGGCTGCTCCCCCTCCATCTTCTCCAGAAAATCCATCCCTTGATTTAGTTGTTACTCCCCTAATTTTTCCTACAATCTTAACCCCCTATGGAATTGCCATAGTTATGCTCATCATGTCCATTCTGAAGAAAGTAATAGGCCATGAAGTTTTGGTTTTGGGATTGTTAATGGTGATTATGGTACTCAACCTATTAAGTATGCTTTATGCCCGTCAAATTCTCAAGGTGTTGAAGCCATCAATTCTCAAAGTTATAGGACTGGTGTTAGGAATGGTTCAGCTTTCTCTAGGTATTACCTGGATATTTACAGCCATTAGAATGGAAGTTTTAGTAATTCGATCGCTTTTGACATCCTAACCAAGAAATAATATCAAATTCAGTAGGGTGCATTAATGAAATGTAACCCACCTTACTAGACTACTGATAATTGATAACTGAAAAGAAGGCGATCGCTCTATGATTCCAAAAGAAAAACCAAAACAAAAAAATCAAGTATTTTTCCAAAAATTATTCCTGGAATACTGACGCATTCGTTCAATAACTTCGGGATATTTATCCATATATTCTAATGATTTTAAAGGTGGATAAACTACTCTATCTTTCCTTTGATTTACTTGATAAATGTAAGCAGAAAAAGCCTCTTCATCATCTTGATTAGATAAAACATAATTTTTAACTCTTGAGAAGTCATAGTTTTAAAATCAGGTTTTTTATTCATTTGCTCCATTCACCATTAGGTTGAATTTGAATCTCAATATCTTCCTCAATTAACATAAATATATTCTTACTATGCTCATCTAATCTTATCAAGTTAATTGGTAAATAAAATTTTGTTACCCAACAAGATAGGATATAACATTGTAAGAGTTGTGCTTGTGTAGGAATAATTTTTCCTCCAAAAACTAAACAAATAACATTAGTTATCAGACAAAGAAAGCGATCGCCACATCTTGTAGCAAACATTTATAACGCTTGGTATTACCTAAATATTCAAATCTTTATCAGGCGAAGATTTTGAATTTTGTGAATATCTCCTTACTCTCATCAGATTTGGTATAAGATGAAACGATCTACTACAAATTTTGCACTAAATTAACTGTATATGTCTACTATTCTCCATATTCCTTATTCCCCAAATATGATCAAAAATCAACATCATAAATTATTAATTAAAATCGGCATAATAACAGCAATAACTTTAATCTTTGCCATCATAATGCCATTAACTTTACCAGGATTTAGACTAAAATTATTAGGGCGTTTTATCTCTCTAGCAATTGTGGCTTTAGGCATAGATTTAATCTGGGGTTATACTGGCTTATTAAGTTTAGGTCATGGCATATTTTTTGCATTAGGAGGTTATGCCTTAGCAATGCACCTCAAACTACAATTGTCAGAAGGAGAATTACCAGAATTTTTCACTCTTTATGGTGTAGAAAAACTTCCCCTATTTTGGCAGCCTTTTCACTCCTTTCCTCTCACAATTTTAGCAATTATAATTTTCCCTGCTATTGTGGCAGCAATTCTCGGTTATCTAGTATTTAAAAATCGAATTAAAGGAGTCTACTTTTCCATCCTTACTCAAGCAGCTTTACTTGTATTTTTTAACTTTTTCAACGGTCAACAAAAATTAATCAACGGTACAAACGGTTTAAAAACAGACACAGAAAAATTTTTCGGTATTTTAGCAGGGTCTGACCAAGCACAATTAATATTTTATGAAGTAACAATTATTAGTCTAATCGCCACTTATTTAATTTGTAGTTGGCTAACCAGTGGTAGATTTGGTCGTCTATTAATTGCCATTAGAGATGATGAAACTAGAGTAAGATTTTCTGGATATAATCCCACCGAATTTAAAGTTTTAGTATTTGCTATTTCTGGTGCCATTGCCGGAATTTCTGGAGCATTATATACAGTTCAAAGTGGTATTGTTACCCCTAGTTATATGGAAGTAGCTTTTTCAATTGAAATGGTTATTTGGGTTGCCGTAGGAGGTAGAGGAACTTTAGTCGGTGCAATTATTGGTACATTATTAGTTAATTTCGGACGTACTTTTTTAAGCGAACAATTTCCCCAAATCTGGTTATTTTTTCAAGGTGCGTTATTTTTATTAGTCGTGACAATATTACCTAATGGAATAGTCGGTTGGTGGCAAGAATATGCTTGGCTAAAGTTGCGATCGCTTCTTGAAAGTCAAAAGTCAAAAGTCAAAAGTCAAAAGTAATACAGCTATCTTACCTGTGATAGTCATTTGAAATTCAAAAGTAGTACAGCTATCTTACCTTTGATACCATTTGAAGTTCAAAAGTAGCACAATGAAATCTGCTGTATAATTGATAACTAGATATCTCCAGAAAAGAGGGAGTAGGAAGAAGGGAGAAATAATTGATAATTTCTGTGGGATAATTGATTTTATTTTTTATTGTTGGAGATATCTACTGATAACTGATAACTAATAACTAATAACTAATAACTGATAAAAACCGTGGTAGAAAAAATTTTAGAAATTCAAAATTTAACTGTTAGTTTTGATGGCTTTAAGGCTCTAAATAACCTCAATTTCACTATAAATGTTGGTGAATTGCGAGTTATTATCGGTCCGAATGGAGCTGGAAAGACTACTTTTTTAGATGTAATTACTGGCAAAGTTCAACCAACAATAGGAAAAGTATTATTTAGAGGTGATAATTTAATGAAAATTCCCGAACATAAAATAGCTTGTATGGGAATTGGGCGTAAATTTCAAACACCTAGAGTATATCTAAATTTAACTGTTAGAGAAAATTTAGATTTAGTTATTAATCGCCATAAAGGAGTAATTGCTACTTTATTTCGTAAAGTTCCTTCCGCAGAAATTAGAAGTGTTGCTGGTTTATTGGAAACTATAAATTTAGTTGGAAAAGCAAATATTAAAGCAGCTTTTTTATCTCATGGTGAAAAACAACGTTTAGAAATAGGTATGTTAGTTGCTCAATCTCCCGAACTATTATTAGTAGATGAACCCGTAGCTGGTTTGACTGATGAAGAAACAGAAAATATAGGTTCTCTTTTGTTAAACTTGGCTGCCAGTCATTCAATTATTGTGATTGAACATGACATGGAATTTGTGCGTCAAATAGCCAAAAAAGTAACTGTTTTACATCAAGGTTCTGTACTTTGTGAAGGAACTATGGATGAGGTGCAGAATGATGCAAGAGTTATCGAAGTTTATTTAGGAGCTGTTGAAAAAATCTGAAGGCAACAAGCAACAGGAATTTTTACCAAACATTGTATCGCGCTTGGTTTTACTGAAAACTTGAAATGTTTAAAGTCAGGTATATCTATAAGGTCGCCTTGCTTTTGAAGGATTAAACTTAGTATCCACAAATTGCACCGGAGAATGAGTTTCTATCCACAAAGTTGCCCCGCAGGATAGAGGATTGTAAGGCTGATATACTATACGGCACTCACCATGAATTTCCATTTGATAACCCAAATCATTACGCTCTCCTGCTTTCATAGTGATTACTGGTACCAGTTGTTCAGGAGTCATCAGAGGATCGTTTTTGATTCTCTTACCATTAGCTTTAATTTTCCTTTGATTTACATGAATCCTCGTTGGTGCTTGTCGTAGCCCCTTACACCAAACACCTTGAGGACCTCTTTTTCCTGGTATAACAACAGGCATTCTATTATATAGAGGAATCTGCCAGAATCCTTTACGCTTGTAAGCCCCTTTGATTCTACCTTGAGCAAGAAGTACTCTCACTCGTTGACAACAAATACCCAACAAAAAAGCTGCTTCTCTAGTTCCAATGATAGTCATTTTTACTCTAGCACTATAGTTTTTACTTTATTAAAATAGAAAATCAAAAAACATCAAAAAATTATGAATTTTAATCTACCCAATCAAGCTGGACAAAATCAAATTGATTATACCACCTTACAAGTATCTAATATAAATGTATTTTATGGAGAAAGTCATATTTTGCGCGATGTTGATTTAACCGTAAAACCTGGAGAAATGGTATGTTTAATCGGTAGAAATGGAGTGGGCAAAACAACATTACTCAAAACAGTAATGGGACTACTCAGGCCACGGACAGGAAAAATTAATTTATGGGGTAAAGCGATCGCCACTCTCCGACCAGACCAACGCGCTCGTCTAGGTATTGGTTATGTACCCCAAGGTAGAGAAATTATACCTAGGTTAACAGTCAAAGAAAATTTATTGCTTGGTTTAGAAGCAAGAAAAGAAGATAGAAAAGGAAAAAATGAAATACTCGAAGAAATATTTGAATTATTTCCTGTTCTAAAAACAATGTTATCTAGGATGGGAGGAAATTTGAGTGGTGGTCAACAACAACAATTAGCGATCGCTCGTGCATTGATGAGTCAGCCTAATTTACTTTTGTTAGATGAACCGACTGAGGGTATTCAACCTTCTATTATTTTAGAGATAGAAACAGCGGTGAGAAATATTATTCAAAGTAGAGGTATTTCTGTTTTATTAGTAGAACAACATCTCCATTTTGTGCGTAAAGCAGACCGATATTATGCAATGCAAAAAGGAGGAATTGTGGCATCAGGAAATACTACAGATTTAAGTCAAGAAGTAATCCAAAAATTTTTAGCAGTTTAATATCAAATTTGTTTACTTGGTGAGTCATATAATTTCTACTCTCAGTAGGGGTTGACTAAATATTCTTGATTTGCTAATATTTGTTCACATAAAGTCTTATATGTCAATATAGAATTATGAGTTATGTTCCACCCCAGAAAGCCGTAGAAATACTTGGCTTGCATCCTAGTACTGAATAGTATTAGTTATAATATAGATAGTTATTAACCTTTGATTTTTAATCTTTGATTACTTTAACTTACCAGTACAAACTTAAACCAAGCAAACAACAAGAAACTGAAATAAACCAGATTCTTGATGTTTGTAGAACTGTGTATAATTATGCTCTGAGAGAGCGTAAAGATTGGTTAAGTTCAAGGAAAGTAGCAATTAATAGTTGCTCAATCCTAACTGAATATATTATCCCTGCTGATGCACCTTATCCTAATTACAATCATCAAGCTAAAAACCTAACAATAGCGAAGAAAATTCATCCTAGATTAAAATCAGTTAATGCTCAAGTTTTACAACAAACTTTAAAAACTTTAGACCGAGCATTTTATGAGATGAAATCTCTTGGTAAAGGCTTCCCTAGATTTAAGAAAAAGTTGAGAAGCTTTGTCTTTCCAGCAATGCTGAAAAACTGTCTAGGTAATAGTAGAGTTAAACTGCCTCAGCTAGGGTGGATTAAAATTAAACAAAGTAGGCCATATCCAGAAAGTTTTCAAGCTAAACAAGCTAGGATAGTTA
Organism: Okeania sp. SIO1H4; assembly: GCF_010672695.1. Classification (NCBI taxonomy): domain Bacteria; kingdom Bacillati; phylum Cyanobacteriota; class Cyanophyceae; order Oscillatoriales; family Microcoleaceae; genus Okeania; species Okeania sp. SIO1H4. The sequence goes on along the minus strand of NZ_JAAHGB010000067.1, from coordinate 3,618 downwards.
GAAAAGCTACTGGTTATTATTTGATGATTACCTTTTCTTCATCAGAGTCAGTTCCAGATAATCCCGTAGGCAATAAGTCATTAGGTATTGATGCCGGAATCGAAAGTTTTGTTGCTACTTCAACAGGAAAGTTAATCAAATCTCCTAAGTTTTTGTTAGGTCAACTGCGCGAGCTTAAATTGCTGCAAAGAAGACTTAAGAAAAAAAAGAAGGGGTCAAATAATTGGTTAAAACTTCAGAACACAATAGCTAAGTTACATGAAAAAATAGCTGATGCTAGACGAGATTGGCATTTCAAACTAGCCCATCAAATTTGCGATTTAACAGATAATATTTTTGTTGAAGATATTAACTTCAAATCTTGGTCTAAAGGTATTGTGAGAAAAAAATCTTTAGATTCTGGTATCGGTCAATTTATTAATGAAATATTGCCTTATATTTGCTGGAAAAGAGGTAAGTATTACGCCAAAGTAGACAAAAATTATACTTCTCAAGAATGTCCTAAATGTGGTCATATAGGGAAGAAAAAACTTTCTGATAGAAAGCATAATTGCAGCCATTGTAATTATCAAGAAAATCGCGATGTAGCTGCAGCAAAAATAATTAAGAATAGAGGATTGATAGCGGTAGGGCATACCGTTAAAGAAAAAGCTTGTGGAAACGGTCTGACAGGGGTACAACTCAACTTGTTTGATTTGTTATCTAGTTAAGAGTTCTTGAAGCAAGAATCACCTGTTATAATCTCTGATTTAACGGGCGAGTGTCAACACAAATATTATATATATATAGATTTGGAGAGGAGTCTAGATGACTAGAATCCATTCATCCGATGCCACTCCTGAACGTAGTTGGCAACAAAATATAGAAAATCAATTCCATAATGCTAGACTTTCATCTAGCTTACTTAAATCTTTGACGGCAACTATTTTGCTAACCCTAACTGTTGGATGTATTCCCACTCAACATTTTCAGAGCAAAATATCTCCTACCTCAGAGAAAAATCTTATATCAGTTAATAACTGTGATTTAACTTCCGCCAAAGAAAATAACTCAAAAATTTCTCTAGTCTCTCAAAATGCCAATGCTACTCAATGTGCTTCTGTAGACCCGTTTAGTCAAGCAGTTAGGTTTGCCACAAAAGCCTCACAGTTAGCTCAGTCCGCGAGAACTAAACAACAGTGGGATAAGGTTGCCCAAGAATGGGTACAGGCAGTTGCTTGGATGCAAGCTGTACCACCAGGAAACCCTAGACGTGCTTTTGCTGAGAAAAAAGTTGCTGAGTATATGAGAAACTTAGCTTACTCTCAAAAACAAGCAGCTTCTGCACGTTCTCAGTATAATCCTGTTTCCTTCAATAGTGATATTCTCGACACTCAGTTAGAACTTTATCTGTCTTTCGTTGCTACTGTCGGTCCGCCAGATGTTTTAATTGTGGGTAGTTCCCGTGCTTTATATGGGGTCGATCCGCAACAACTACAACAATATTTAGTAGCTAAAGGCTATCGTCCGTTAAACATATTTAACTTTAGCATTAATGGGGCAACTGCTAGAGTAGTAGACTTTCAACTGCGTCAACTTTTGAGCAATAATCAACTGCCAAAATTAATTATTTGGGCGGATGGAGTACGAGCTTTTAATAGTGGACGAGTAGATCGAACTTATAATTCAATTGTTGCTTCTGAGGGAAAAAGAAAATTACTTTCTGGTGTTCGTCCTCAGTTACCTCGCGCTCAGTCTAATTTTGCTTCTACCTGTTATCAGTTTCCCAAACCTTATAATGTATTTGCACCTCCATACTCTCCTTTTGAGATATCGCGAGGAGAAGCAATGGAAGTTAGTTATAGCGAACAGACAACAGCGGTGGGACTCCGCGTCGGTGACAGAAGCAAGCAGTGGGAGCCAGGTAAGGAAACCTTGCTATGGGAACTTGCAGCAACAGAGGGAACGCATACCAACAGAGGAAATACCGGAGTAGGAAATAATTCTAATATTCTTTATCCTGACTATTTTAAGACTACCCAATATTCTTATAAACCCCTATCGCAAAACTCCTCAAACTTAACATCTTATCCTCAATATTCTACTCAACCTGTACAAACAGTAGCGATCGCCGATGTTGCCAATGCTATTGATGCTAATGGGTTTCTACCAATGGATGGGCGATTTAATCCTTCCTATTATTATCAGCGACGACCTTATGTAGCAGGGCTTTATGATGGCGACTATGCTGGTTTTTATCTTGGGGGTACTCAGGCTACAGCTTTAACTTCCGTTGTTAATTTTACTAAATCTCGCAATATTCCTTTAGTCTTTGTTAATTTACCTCTTTCTGATAGTTATTTAGATTCTGTGCGTTGGTCTGCGGAAGAAGACTTTCATCAGTGGATGCAGAGTCGAGCAAGAGAAAATAGTTTTACATTCCTAAATTTCAATTTATATCAGCCTCAACTCGCCAAAAATGAATATTTCTTTGACCCCAGTCATCTAAATCGTTATGGTGCTGCTGCTGTAGCTCGTTATATTGCTGCTAGTACTAGAATTTATTGGCCACGTTGAAGTAGGTCGTAGGTTGTAGGGATATTCGGCGTTGGTAATTTGAGGTATGATATCATGTCTGGATAAGATCGCGATAGAACTCCGTGACCTTTACGCGACCAAAAAACTTTCTCCTTTTACTCGGGGTTTCTTCTTCTTTCTTCCCTCCTGACTCGGTCCTCCTGACTCCCCCTCTTGGGAGGGGCGCGCGGGTGGGTTGACTCCTAAAGAATTAAGATTAATATCATACACGCGCTTTACCAACGCCGGATATTCTATGGAATGTCCCTACTATGAAGAAGGTGATAGGTTTTAGGCTTTATCTGGACCTATTCCACTATTTTTAACAAGCTTATTTGTTTAAGTAAAATGTTCTTGAAAAGCTTAATTTTTCATTTTTAACTCTCAAAATATTTAGGTTTTTTAGCAAAAATCCTATTAGTGGGATAGGTTCATCAAGTCTGGATAATTCAACCATACATGATATTAGGTTTTATATCATGTTCTCCCTTCGGGGGAGCTACGTTTACGGTAGAAAAGTTAAATTAAACTTGTAGTTGGGTTTGAGCAATAAGATACAGCAGATTGCTGGTATATGAGATACAAATATTAATGATAAAGTCTTTGTAGTGCGCGCATCTTGCCCGCTACGGGTGTATCTCACTGATACGAAACACACTGTAAGTATTTAAAGGGCTAAAGCCCAACTACAAACATAATATTAGGGATGTTCTATGGAATTTCTTTTTACTTGAAATAATTTTTAGTATACTATAGCACTACGCAAATAGGTTAGGACATTGATAAATCCTCAAACGAGCGTCAGGGATTACTTCTGATCTCAAATCCGTTTAATTCGGTATAAAAAAATGTTTCATCTTCAACCATTACCAAATATTTCTCGATCTCCCCATCTCCCCATCCCCAAATAATTACACCGATGCTACCGGATTTGATAAGTAGCTAGGCAGAATTAAATAGAAAACGTTCTGTGGTATGTTGGTCTTGTTGAGCGCGAGCTTCTACACCCTCTATAACAGCCATCGCCAAATCATATTCATCTTCAAAAATCCGACCAGCTAG
>NZ_JAAHGB010000066.1:0-39121 GCF_010672695.1 Okeania sp. SIO1H4 | reverse complement strand
CGGGCAGACCGAACAGTTATTGTAGGTAATAATAACACAGGACAACTAAAGTTGTCTAGTCTAAGCGACTCGCTTGTTTTCATCCCCCGGTTAAAACACGGGGGCCTTCAACGTCGCTTTTCGGTAACGTACAATCTCACAGAAGGCGGTGGGTCATTTCAGTTATCAGTTAGCCTCCTAACTGAGGAACTGCGTTAACAGTAACTCTGCAATCAGGAGGTTTGACATCAGGAATATTCTCTTTTTTTATCCTCTTAAAAGGGGAGACTTTAGACCACAATTTTTTGGTAAAGTTTTTATAGTGCTGCGCGCAGGCAACAGGTAACAGCTCCGGAAGGCAATAGGGGGAATAAATTGCCGATAATATAAGACTTTTAGCTATTGGACACCTCCTGAAATTTGTAAATATGCCAGCGCACATTGCTATATCTGAGAATTTTCTAATAATTTTTCTGCATCTGCTAATAGTTTATTTCCCCACAGTTCTTTTTTGGGTAGTCCTGTATGGGTTTTGGTGAAGATATATATTTTTTAATTTCTCCCATACACTCTCTACCGGAGGGGGAGGGGCGAGGGGTGGGTCCCCATCTCCCTACACTCTCTCTACCATTACTATGCACCACCACCCTTTTTTGAGGCGTTGCAGGTTTCCCCAACTTTTAGTAGGTTTGGTTGAGGTATGATATTCGGAACTTATCCGCAGCACAGAATATGTAGATAGAATTTTGTGTTGAGTTGCACTGTGGTTTAATACCAACTTGATCAATATTTGCTACAAATAACTAGGTTATTTCTTAGGAGTCAACCCACCCCTCGCCCCTCCCCCTCCCAGGAGGGGAAGTTAGGAGGACCGAGTCAGAATAAATAGCTTTGATACTATTTATTAGGTAACAATTTATCTTTTTCATCCAATGGACATCTCCTATAAAGTCTTTTAATTGCTCTTATTATTCGTAACATTCTTTTCCCAAATTGGTTTAACCCAACCTACGACTACTTTTTCCTTTTTCAACAAGTAATATTGATCCCACATTCGGAACTTCAAGAGCGTATCATTAAAAGTAGTATATGAATCTGTAGCTTGGTAGGTATTTATACTATGCAAATCATCTCAATACTTTTTTCGTTCATCGATCTTCCGAGTAAAAAATTTACACATAAATACTTGCTCTGATGATGACTCAATCACGGCAGCTATAATTTTCTTCTAAAATTCTGTCTCCTGTTTTCCCCTCCTGGGAGGGGGAGGGGCGAGGGGTGGGTTGTCTCCTGACTCCTTCTTCGGTTGCTATATTTTGTGGTGCGGAATGTGGGATTGATGGTTTATTGTTGAGTTTTTGTTGCGGAATTATCTTTTGATTTTGAGTTTAATTCTCCGCCGTCTACAGGGTGTTTATAATTGGTTGGGGTTTGAGTTCCCATCCATTTTTTATTCTTGCTTCTTTCTTCTTGCTTCTTTCTTCTTCAACTGTCTGAGATAGTAATATTTTTATCTGAGGATTTTCTAATAATTTTTCTGCATCTGCTAATAGTTTATCGCTCCAATTTTCTTTTTTGAGCCGTTGCAGGTTTCCCCAATTTTTGTCTAATTTTAATGCTGTTTCTGCCATTGTTAAACCTGCTGAAATTTCACCTTTTTTATATAGGGCAACTCCTATTGCTAATTGAGGTTCTACATTTTGGTTATTTATTTCAATTGCAGTTTGCCAGTTTTTTATAGCTTCATCTATCTTTCCCATTTCATATTTAACTAAGCCAAGGTAAATAATATAATTTTCATCGTCTGGTTGAATTTCTAGAGCTTTTTCAAAAGCAGCTATTGCTTGTTGATACAGTTTTAATTGTAAAAAGGTATTACCCTTACCAGACCAAGCATAATGAAAGTCTGGTTGAATTTCTAGAGCTTTTTCAAAAGCAGCTAATGCCTGTTCATATCTTTCTAAATTTTCTAATGCAATGCCTTTATTATGCCAAGCATGATAATAGTCTGGTCGAATTTCTAGAGCTTTTTCGTAAGCAGCAACTGCCTGTTCATATCTTTCTAAATTTTCTAATGCAATGCCTTTGTTTCTCAAAGCATAATAATAGTCTGGTTGAATTTCTAGAGCTTTTTCAAAAGCAGCTAATGCCTGTTCATATTTTTCTAAATAAAACAGTGCAACGCCTTTACCATACCAAGCATAATAATAGTCTGGTTGAATTCCTAGAGCTTTTTCAAAAGCAGCTAATGCCTGTTCATATCTTTCTAAATTTCTCAGTGCATTGCCTTTACCATTCCAAGCATAATGAAAGTCTGGTTGAATTTCTAGAGCTTTTTCAAAAGCAGCTAATGCCTGTTCATATTTTTCTAAATAAAACAGTGCAACGCCTTGACCATACCAAGCATAATAATAGTCTGGTTGAATTTTTAGAGCTTTTTCGTAAGCAGCAACTGCCTGTTCATATCTTTCTAAATTTCTCAGTGCATTGCCTTTATTATTCCAAGCTTCATAATTATTGGCTTGAATTTTTAATGCTTCATCACAAGCTAATATTGCTTCTTCATTGTGCTGAAACTTTCTATCCAATAAAGCCTTGATCACCAACAAATTAGCTTTTTGTTCAACAGGAAGTCTCTGATCATCAACCAAACTTTTAATTCTCAACCATACATACTTACGCTCTTGCCTTGTAAGTTCTTTATAATCATCTAACTTTTTTGCTGAAACATCTAAAGATTCTTGTCGTAAATATTCCTCATTCATAGGAAACAGAAATAACCCAGAACGCCAATCAAAAAAATCTGGGGCACGTTTAATCAAGTAATCTAAAGCAAACCTTGGTAATAGAAACACAAAGCAAATATCAAAATCATCCCTAAATCTTTCTCGCTGCTGATTCAAATTAATCAAAACAGGAGGTACTCCCCTTCTACTAATAGAAATAATCTCATTATTATCCAAACCCCTTTCCTTCATATCCTCCTCATATTGATAGAGAGAATATTCCAAACCAGTCACAAACAAAACATCAATCTCTACTAAATTTGGCAATTCCTTTACCAGACTATAAAAATTATAAGTAGTCTTATCCAAACGCAAAACTTCTACCCTTTCTTGGGGAATATCCTGCCGAATTTTTTCAATAATTTCTGTTCCCTGTGGAGGCGAACATTCTACAAACAATAAACCAAAACCTTCAATAAACCCGACAACATTCAATAGGTCTTGATATTCCTCTGCAAAAGTTGACTGTATATCCTCTTCCAAAACAACTTTTTCTCCCTTCATTCCAGTAACTCCTTGTAGTAGTTTTCATTAACATAAAATATAGAGATTTTGGCTTAAAAGCAGAAGGCAGAAGTTTTGTAATCTACTTTTGTAAAAACCGCTATAAATTCGAGAACTTCTGTTATGAAAAATTCTTTGGTGGATAAAAATTTATGATCCCCCTAAATCCCCCTTAAAAAGGGGGACTTTGAAACTTCTCCCCTTATGAAGCAGTTCCCCTTTTTTAAGCAGTTCCGGACTTTGAAACCTTCCCCCTATAAATTCGATAAATCCTGTTATGAAAAATGCTCTGGTGGGTAAAAATTAATTTATTTGAGCATCGCATTCTTCATAAAAATGAAGTACATTTATGATCCCCCTAAATCCCCCTTGAAAAGGGGGACTTTGAAACTGCCCCCTTATTAAGCAATTCCACCTTTTTTAAGCATAAGCAGTTCCCCCCTTATTAAGGGGGGTTAGGGGGGATCTAAATCTGACTTCTGACTTCTTTAAAGCTTCATTCTAACAACTCCTTAAATTCACGAACACCTTTAATCAAAGGATGAACATCATACCAAGTTTGCTTCTCTCCCTCTTCATCCAAGAAAGTATATTCCAGCAAACAACGATTAAACAATAAATCCCGGTGTTGCTGATTATTTAATATACTTTTAGAACGAAAAACATTAACTAATATTTGCCATTCTTCTTGTTGAACCGATCTTTTATAAGGAAGTCTTGCCTCCGTAATAGCTCTTTGTACTACTTTGGCAGAAATCGGTAATTTACCCCCGGCACGTTTAATTACACTTTGCATTAATAACATTAAATCCCGGACATGACCCCCACTCATTAAACAAAATCTATCTAAAACTTCTCGACTTTCAAATACATCCGTTTCTAAAGATAAATCTGGATTAACTTTACTAACTCGTCTATCAATAATTTCCCTAATTTTAGCGACTCCCAAATCGTAAACTTTCCCCTCTGGAGTCTCCACCATAATCATTGGTAAAACCTGTGGATCGTCATATTCAATTTTGAGATTTGGCGCCTGATTAGAATAGACCATTGAAATAGGAATTGTATAAATTGTATGACAATCTAACCCCTTCAATTGAGCGCTGCGGTCTACAAAAATTTCATCATGATTGCTACGTCCGTCCGGCTGAACAATTGGTACAATTCGGTCTAAACTATCAGCAATTATTACCAGCTCCGAACCAGAACCAAGTTTCTTTTTACCATCACGAATAAAACTATTCAGAGCCTCAATTAAACTTTCAGTATAAGGATTAATTTTGTCTCTAATTTTTCTCCTTAATGTTGGTTCCGCTCTAATATTTGCTGTAAGTTTAGCGTACTGACTAATTTGTGATTGAACTGCCAAACTTTCCAAAGATATTTCCGTATTTGCTAAATCTTTTAAATCTCCCCACCGCCCTTTTAACCAATCAAGTAAAGGCTGAGGATTAGCCTGTTTCAAATGTTCTAATAAGTGTCTTGTACAAGCCAACAAAATATCAACATATTCTGTATCTTCTGGATTAATATCCTGTTCATCAGCAGCGAAATAAACAATAAAATATCCGTTATTTTCCAGATGTTCTTTCAATCGTAAAAGTTCCGTTGATTTACCTGCACCTCGATGTCCGGCATAAAGTTGATAGGTATTATTATCAGATAATTTAATATTTTCAGCTAAGTCTATAATAACATCTCCATCCCCACGAACTTCCCGACAATCAACATATACAGGACTACCAGGTTTCAAAGGTTCAAAAGGCTTAAAAGCATTGAATAATCTTTTTAATAAATCTCCCTGTTTTACCATCTGTTAAAAATCTCCTTAAATTAGCAGAAAGAAGAAGGAAGAGGGAAGAGGGAAGAAGGAAGAAAGAAGAGGGAAGAGGGAAGAGGGAAGAGGGAAGAGGGAAAAATCTTATATCAAATTCACTTTAAATATTTCACAAATAGTTTCAAACTTTAAATGTTAAATAATTTTATGAAATTACTGCATAATTAAAGTTTTGAGCTGATCAAATCTTACTTTTGACTTTTGAGTTATACCTTCCGTTAACTTCCTTGAAAGGGTATTACGTTATCTGAGTTTTAAGCTGTCTATCTGTCCTAACCTTTCCTTAGACTGTTAAGTTTTAGACAGCATTTTCCCCAACATTGATTGACAACTGTGGTTGAATAACCTTTTTAATAATTATTAGTTAGTAGTGTGTTAATTATTAATGTTTTTACTTCTCCCCGCACTCCCCTACTTTTTAACTCTCACTTTCCAAATTTTGACTCTGATATAGCAATGTGCGCTGGCATATTTACAAATTGCAGGAGGTGTCCAATAGCTAAAAGTATTATATGATAAGCTTTTTATTCCCCCTGTTGCCTGTTGCCTCTCTTGGTGCGCATTCCCTTGCGACTGGCGTCGTCGCGGGGTCGCACCGCTGTTGCCTATTGCCTGCGCGCAGCGCCATAACTTTCCAACTTTGCCAAAATTTCTGGAAATATTTTAATATCTAGATTTTCATCTTCCCGTTGAGAAAGAGAACGTTTTACTTCCCCTAAATAAAGCGGTTCTGAAACTCCCGCTTCAGGATGAATAATTGTTCTAATTCTAATAGTTAATTGACCACTTCCACCCAGGCGACCAGGAGAAAATAAATCTCCAGCAGCTTGCTTTATTGTTGCTGTTAATTCTGACTCTGTAATAGTATTAGGAACAGCTATTACCGTTTGAGTTGCGCCATTATCATAAACCAATGAATATGGAACTGCTCCCGGAATTTCTACACGAGTAAATAATCCTAAACTTAAACCAAATAAACCAGCAGTTAACACCCCCATAAAACCTGTTACTCCGACTAATCTAAATCTAAATCCCCATTTGGAAATAAAGCCAATAATTGTCAGAATAAAAAATCCAATAGTAGCAATACCAAACCATTTAGCACCAATCAGTATTTCTGTAGTTGATAACATTTTTTCTAGTTTATTTTTTGGTTGACAATTATATTTTATAGTAATTAGTCGCTAATTAGTAAGCTGCTCAATTTTTGATATAGCAATCCTATTTTATTCGTGTCAAAAATCTTACTGCTTTTTAGGGAACACTTAACTGGGAACACTTAACTGGGAATACTTAACTGGGAACAGGTAAGAGTTTCAGTTTTTTTATTTACTTTTTGATTTGTCACGACCTATTTAGGATTGCTATAGTATTTCTTAAATAGTCAGAAAGTAAAGCTTAATTTTAATTTCTGTTTCCTGTTATAGCAGAAGGAAGAAGGAAGAAAAAATAAGGAAGAAGTAAAAATCCTACGTTGTCTGAGTTTTAAGTTGTCGATCTGTCCTAACCTTTCCTTCGAATGGTATACCTAAAAGTCACAAACTACTGTCAACATTAATTGCCAATGCATAACAATTATCATGCATTAATGCTACACTCTAGATTAAACTTCAATTATTAAATAATTAATATAGCTTGAATAAACTTTTGAATAATTATTAGCTAGTGCCACTACGCGGAAGTTAAAAGCGAGTGCGTAATTCTGAGGAAACCTCAGAATGTAAGACGCATATCTGACAGTCAAAAGTTAAAACTCAAAAGTATTTATTTGTAATTGTTTTAGGATTTTGTAACTGGTCAGTTATTTCCGCCATCCTGCACTAGTAGTGTGTTAATTATTTATGTTTTTACTACTATCCATCACCCCATCTCCCCATCTCCCCATCTCCCCATCTTCCCATCTCAAGAAAATATTGTTGAACTATTTCACTCCTTTCTACCCAGAAGTATATAAGTCCTCATATTACCCTTACCCTTAATATCAATTACTCCTCGTTCCTTAAATCTGTATTTGTCAGCTAAACAATCATAAGTGGCCTGGGCAACTTGAATCACACCAGGTATACCGTGAGACTCCATCCGGTGGGCTGTATTTACTGTATCGCCCCAAAGGTCATAGGCAATTTTTTTTGTCCCAATAACTCCTGCTTCTACTGCTCCTGTATTAATACCAATACGAACTTGCAAAGACTTACCTTCTTTTGTAGAAATCTCCTGGATTTTGGTTAACATTTCAAGGGCCATATCTGCGATCGCCTCTGCATGGTCCTCTTTTGGAACTGGTAGTCCACCCACTATCATGTAGGCATCACCAATAGTTTTGATTTTCTCTAGTCCATACTTGTCCGCCAATTCATCAAAAGCAGAAAAAATACTATTGAGTAACTCTACCAGTTCGGCGGGAGATAAGTTGGCCGATATTTTGGTAAACCCTACCAAATCTGCAAATAAAACTGTTACTTCATTAAAGCTATCGGCGATAGTTTCCTCTCCCTGCTTTAAGCGTTGGGCAATTGCTTCAGGTAAAATATTTAATAGCAACCTTTCTGACTTTTGTTTTTCCTCAGCCAATTCCTTTAAATAGGCCCGTTCCTGGTCCCGAAATGTTTTCTTCTCTAAACAAGCATTAATTCTCGCCTTTAGCAGTGTAGGGTTAAAAGGCTTGGACAAATAATCTTCTGCTCCCAATTCGATACAACGGACTATACTATCAATATCGTCCACTGCTGAAATCATAATTACTGGGATATGCCGTAGTTTAGGGTCAGACTTAAGAGTTTCGAGGACTTCATAACCGTTCATTTGTGGCATCATAATATCTAGTAGTACCAAGTCAAACGGTTGGGACTGTATTATTTCTAGAGCTTGAAACCCATTAATCGCAGCAGTGACTAAATGCCTTTCTCGTTTAAGTCGTCGTACTAAAAGCTCTCGGTTGACTTGATTATCATCTACAACCAGTATCTTTCCCTGGCCATGCTTCATTTCCTTGGTTCTTTACCTGTAAGATTTTTGATCTTGTCTAATAATCTGGGAAGTTCTACTGGTTTTGTATCATAATCATTGCATCCAGCAGCAATACATTTTTCTCGGTCTCCTGCCATAGCATGGGCGGTCATTGCTATTATGGGAATATGGCTAGTTTCTGAGTTATCTTTAATTTTTTTTGCTGCTTGCCACCCATCTAAAACTGGCAAACTCATATCCATTAAAATTAAATCTGGTAATTTTGATTTAGACATCTCGACACCTTCAATTCCATCAACAGCAATAATTACCTCAAAACCTCTACGCGTTAGACGCCTAGACAACATGTCCCGGTTCATTTCATTGTCTTCAACTAAGAGAATCTTCACCATTTTTTTCCTTCTTTGTGAAATAATATCGGCATTCCACATGCCTCGAAATTTTCTTGAACAGAGTTACATTTTTTTTCTGCGGGAGAAGGATACCAAAAACTATTTATTACCCCTGATTTTCCCTAGTTAAGAGCTGTCTTGTTATCACAATATAGAACTATGCATAATTATTCAGAGAGCAAAATACTTTCTTGACCACATCCTTGTGAATCTTTGCTACTTTTATATTATATTACTTGCTATACTTAAAATTTGTGGATTGATCTTCTTGACTATCTTCATAAATATGTTTAATACTATATGGCAAACAAAATATATAGTCATTTAAGTTTAGATTGAGAAAAGCATTTCTTGCCTTGAAAGACTTTCAGCCTAAAAAGTATTTCATTTTTATTTGAAATTACTATAGTATTTCAATTATATAGCAATCCTAAATGATTTGTAAAACTTTCTTACTCTGTGTAAAAAATCTGAAAGTCTTACTCATATTTAAGGATCTACTAATTCTCAGATATTTTCTGCACAACCGCTACGAGGAGTGCTGGTATAGGAAGAGCTAAATTTATGGGTAGTCAGAAAGACTTAAGGATATTGGTTAGTATATTCCTTGAATTGAATTTTTACTCCTAAAAATTCAAAAATGATTACTTGTTTAGCACTACCAATTTATGAATTTTAAATCCCCATAGTTGATATAGCAATTCCCAAAAAGCGTGAGGTACAAAATTCGTTTGTTTTAGGTAGGGACATTGCATGCAACGTCCGTAGGTTCTAGCAGGGTCATTTCATTCTAGATTTTGACAATGAATTTATTGATTTTCAGACAGCGAAAGATAAATTTCCTCAAGCTGTAAATAATGTGGTTTCGTCAATACATAAAATGGCACAGTTTAGAATGAAACAGCCCTGAGGTTCTAGGGAGTAGGGAGTAGTAATTCGGGAAACTAAGGAATAGCGGTAGGACCCCGGGTCGGCGACAAATGTTACCAATTTTTTGGAAATATCAACTAAAGTTAAAAGTTAGCAGATTTTAGAAAGTCTGTTGATAGTTAATTTGCGCTCTTTTCAGATTGATTGTCTGAAAGAATCATCAGCTACAGCCATAATTTTTATCTATCAAACTACAACCTATTACTTAACACCTAAAAACTCAAATCAAGAAGTCACGGGTGGTGAATTATGATCGCCATTATTCGTAACTAGAGGCTGCATATTTTCTGCTTCTAATTTAGGTTTTAAATATAAATTTTCTACCAAAGCAGCACTACCAGCGAACCAAGGTGGAACAATCAAAGCGCCGATAATTCCTAATAATTGAATCCCTACTAAAACTGATAATAATTGATATAAAGGATGTACTCCAACAGAAGAACCAACCAGTAAAGGATCGAGTACATAAGTTTCCACATTTTGGATAACATAATATAAAATTATTACCCACAAAAACAACCATCCACCTTTAGCAATAGCCACAATTAAAGCCGGGATAGCACCTAAAATTGGACCAATAAAAGGTATTAAGTTTGTAACAGAAGCTATTGCTCCTAAACCTAGGGAAAAATCTTGCAATCCTAAAAATCCTAAACCAGTGGTAGTTGCGATACCTAAAATGGCAGAAACTATGATACGTCCCCTAATATAACTTCCCATTCTTTGAGTAACAGGAAAAACTTGATTTTCCAGTTTTGTATCCCAAGGTTGAGGAAAAAGTTTTACTAAACCAGTAATCAAAGTTTTGCTATCTGCTAACATATAGCCTGAAATAAATAAAGCTAATATTAAACTAACTACTCCTCCCAATACACCTTTAGTTAAACTATAAGAACGTAATAATAATTGTTGACTAGAACGAATTACCCAACTGGTGACAGATTTAGTATCAAAAAGTTGATTAATCCAATCAGGAGGACTTTGAATTAAGGAACTAATAAAATCTTCAATATTCTCCCCAATACTCTCAGAAAATAGTGGTAATTGTCGTAAAAGTGTTTCAATTTGATCGAATACTGGTGGACCAATAGTTAAAGCAACACTTATCAGTCCAGAAATCAGGGTTAAATAAACTATAATTACCCCTAACCAGCGGGGTAATTTCATTTTTTCTGCGATGTTTACTAATGGTGAAATTGATGCAGCTAAAACTACTGCAACCATCAAAAGTACAATTAGACTCCGCACTTGCCATAGCAGAATTAGTAGTAAAAAACTACTAATAATTAATACGATATTAGATAGGGAAATAGAAATCCTTTGTTCGGGTTTCATATTAATAATTTATCGAGTGAAAATTTGACATTTGTAGGGAGTAGGGAATAGGGAATAGGGAATAGGGAATAGGGAATAGGGAATTGTTGATTTCATATTTTTAATTGATTTAATTACCACTTTTGCAAGAAGTCTCATGTAAATGTGGCACAGTAGTTCAGAGTCCAAATAATGAAAGCTTCTTTAACAAAATACTCAGGACAGGAAAAACTATATTCTTTCCTACTCTCTACTCTGTATGGACGTTGCGTACAAAGTCCCTACTACTCCCTACTCCCTACCGTACTTAATAAACCACCGAATACACTGTAAATTAACTAATTTCGATGCCAGCGTGTTACACCACCAGGTTGGTCTATTAGTTGAATACCTTGGTTTTGTAGTTCATCTCTAATGCGGTCTGCTTCAGAGTAATTCTTGGCTTTTTTTGCAGCTAAACGTTGCTGAATTAAAGACTCAATTTCAGCATCACTTAAACCTCCAACTTCATCATTAATTTCTGCATTTGGTTGAAATTCTAAACCTAATACTTGTGACAACTTTACAAGAGTTATCCATTGTTTTTGTAATTTCTCTAAAGATGTTTCAGTTTGGCCTTCATGTACTAATATATTACCCTCTCGACGTAACTCCTTAGCTAATTCAAATAAAACAGCTAAAGCACCAGGAGTATTAATATCATCATCCATTGCTTTCTGAAATTTTTCAACTTGAGAAGTTAATAAATTTGTCTTTTCAGATAATACTTTTTCTGGCGTTTCCCATCCCAACTGAGAACCATATTGATAAGCAAATAATATACCTTCCTTAATCGTATTCCAACCATTTTCCGCAGAAGCGATCGCTTCAGGGGTAAAATCAATAGGTTTTCGATATTGGGCAGTCAAAACAAACATTCTTACAGCCATTGGGTCTACAGGTTTGTCTAATAAATCCCGAATCGTGGTAAAATTACCGAGGGACTTTGACATTTTTTCCCCATTAATTGTGACAAAGCCATTATGTAACCAATATTTAGCTAAAGACTTTCCAGTTACTGCTTCCGACTGGGCAACTTCATTTTCATGGTGAGGAAAAATTAAGTCCGCCCCACCACCATGAATATCAATAGTCTCTCCTAAACACTCTCGCACCATTGCAGAACATTCAATATGCCAACCTGGTCTTCCTTGTCCCCAGGGAGAATTCCATGCAGGTTCCCCCGGTTTTGCTGCTTTCCATAAGGCAAAATCAAATGGGTCTTTCTTTTTAGAGGTCTCTAAATTTTCTCCTCCAACTCTACCACTTGCCCCAGCTTGCATTTCCTCCAAGCGACGGCCCGATAACTTCCCATATTCGGTAAATTCCCGCACCTGATAATAGACATCCCCTCCCGCAGAATAGGCAAAACCTTTTTTTTCCAGGTCGTTGATTAACTGCTTAATTCCATCTATTGTCTGAGTTGCCCGAGGATATTCGTCTGCTTCTAGCACATTCAACCGTTTCATATCCTCAAAATAAGTCTCAGTGAAGCGTTCGGCCACCGACTCCATAGAAGTACCTGTTTCTCTGGCCCGATTAAGGATTTTATCATCTATATCAGTAAAATTTTGCACATATCGTACCTGATAGCCCCGCCACATTAGATATCGACGTATTATGTCCCAGGCAATATACGAACGAGCATGGCCCAAATGGCAGTAGTCGTATACTGTAACACCACAGCAGTACATTTTAACTTTGCCTGGTTCTAGGGATTCAAAATTTTCTTGGCGACGAGTTAGGGTATTGTATAGTTTCAGGGTCATAAAGTAATTTCAACAAGTTTTTTCTAATTCTAAATTATCAGGAGAATAGCTGTTTTTGATTTTGGCGTTAATTTAATTATTAATTTTTAATCTTCACAATTATTTTCATGGTAAATCTCCCTCTCAAAAGGTGTTTTTTTCAAGTATACTTAAATGTTCTGTTTTTCACCTTACTTGATGCATTGATTTGTTATTTGTAAAAATTAGATGATATGTAAGAGCTGATTTGTAAACTTAGCTAAAACTCTTACTTCATCTAACTCTCAGGAATTTAGGTGTTATTGGGATATAACTCCAAAAACCTTTGTATTGCCAGGAATTCAGCCTGTTAATATTTACTTAATAAATTAGCTCTAAATAGTTGATAATAATATTCACTCAGATTAATAATTTTGAGAATAATTAGTTTAGTTGTAGCTCGGTTTCTACTTCTGACTTACCTTGGATTGCCTAGACAATTTAAGTGCTGAGGCAAAATTAATTACCTAATTTTATTCTCTGTAATTTTTACAGCATCATATTTGGTAGTGCATCAGTAAAGTGTGGGATAAGTAATCAAGTCATTCTAGCTCCAAGGAGCGATGTAGCTATGCTAGGTTTCGATATGCATGAACATGGGCATTATGAATCAAATTTGTATTTTTTTGCACGTCCATAACAGCAGCAGAATTTCTTGTGCCAATTCATGCACATTATCGCTATTCATCCAGAAATCAACTGATAATAAGAATATGTTAATAAGACAAAAAACAATACTCAATCAAGCAAAAAAACTCCCACATTTTCTTTATGCACAACCTCATATTTTTAGCTTTAGAGTATGTGTAATTAATTTTGTATGACTACTTTAATACCTAAAATATGATGACTATGGTAATAAGCATTCAGCTATCATACCAGTTTGATATCAGGTTGCATAGAATGATGAAATTCATTAATTGCTACTATCTTTATTTACGCGTATCTGCGGTCAATTCTGCTTGAAATATTATTCTATACAGCTTCATTTCAATTTGGTATCAGCTATCAGCTATTGATGAGAGGAAGAGGTAAAAGTAATTGAAAAATTTAGAGAGAATTAAAAGTTACTGCCAAAGTATACTATAGAAGGAGTTATTTATTATTTGCTGTTTGCGTAGCATCCCGCAGGGAAGTGCTGACTACTAAGAGCTATTTGCGCAGCATTCCGCAGGAAATGCTTACCTATGGTCTAGTTTTAATTTAATAATTTCACCGCTTGAATAGAATACTTTAAAAGTCTAGCTAGTCCATAGAAATTATCATTTTCTTTGTGGGTTTAATACCCCACCGTCAACGGTCGTGTTCACGCATTACTTGGGGTGAGAATCCCCATGTAATTTTCCTCCTGTCTCCTGTCTCCTGTCTCCTGTCTCCTGTCTCCTTCTTCAACGACCTTTGACGATATTAATGTTTAGTTAAATATAATCCAAATATGATTTCACAATTTAAGTATCATCTCAGAAATCTAATTACATTAAGATACTTTAGCCCAATATTTTCTGGGAATTTATTTTTTATTTTTGGTTGTCAAAGAAGTGGTACAACCTTATTACTATCAATTCTTAATGCACATCCTCAAATTACTTGTGTAGATGAAACAGAATTTCCTAGTCCATATCCTTTTCCCTCTGCTCAAAGGCTAGCAGTTAATAAGATTAACCATCATTATTTATGTTTTAAGATGCTAGAGCATTCTCATAAACTAGATTTCTTAAAAAGATTTTATCCTAATTCAAAAATACTATGGCCGATTAGAAATCCTCATAGCACTATTTCTTCAATGCTCAATCTAGTTAATTCACAAGGGGATTGGATCGATAGATGTGCTATAAAAGAAATAGAAAGACTCAAGCCTTTTTTTGGTAAAGAGCTAGAAAATTGGCATCTATCTCAATTATCTAAAGTTGAATTAGCTGGGATTTATTGGTTATATAAAAACCAATACCCGATTTGGCTAAAGAATCATGGATTTGATGTTTTAGAGTCTAAATATGAAGATCTAATCCAAAATACAAAAGAAACATTAGCGAAAATAACTAATTTTTTGGAAATTGAATGGAGCGATGATTTACTGAATTTTTATCAAAAAAATCCTGGTAAATATTTGGCAGGAGGAACCAGGACTGACAGACCTATTAATACAACGAGAGCTAGCAATTTACAGGGAAAACTAAATGCTGAAGAAATACAGAAAATTAATGTAATTTGTCAGCCTGTAATGCAGAAATATAGCTATACAGAACTGTAAGAAAAATTTTCGATCTATAAGTGGTGTCTAATTGCCAAAATTAGTAATATTGTTTTAAGTTAATTTGTTTTGATTTTAAGTGTTTTTTAATTAGGGCTTGCTGATTAAAACTCAAAGCATTGATAGATAAAGGTTTTAGCTATTTTAGGTTGAAAAAAGTGCCAACTTTTCGGTTGCTCAAGGTCAAAAAGGAGCGCATTTTGGGCAAGAATTGGGCAGAAAATTCTAGGGACAATTCTTACTCCTACCTCCTCTATAATTCCCGTAAGTCCTGTCTCCTGTTTCCTGTCTCCTGTCTCCTGTCTTCTACCCCTACTAAAAGACTAGTGAAGCGCAAACCCTAATTAGCTTAATAAAGATATTAACTTATACAATTAGACAGTAGTAATATTGTTTGGTAAATACTTTGATTTATCGGGATATAAACGTAAGCATTCAGCTATTAGCGGTCGTCTATTACTATTGAATTTGGCCTCAATTTATCATTTTCTTTGTGGGTTTAATACCCCACCGTCTACAGGGTGTTCAAAATTACTTGGGGGAGCGTAGACGCGGAGCGGCCCTTCGTTGACTATCCCCATGTAATTTTCCTCCTGTCTCCAGTATAGCTGTCTCCTGTCTCCTTCTTCAACAATGGCTTTTACCGACTACAAGGCCATAGCTGAATACTGAATGCTTACATATAAAGCTCAAGGGAGTGTACTTTAATAGTAAAGTTTAAGGCGTTGCTTAAATGTAATGGTAAGTAGCTGAAGGTAAAATTGAAAAACTGATGTTTTGTGTTGATACTTCATCTAAAAATTATGACCACTCTGCAACATCAAGTTGAATTTGGCCTCAATTTATTAATTGCTTTTACCGACTACAAAGCAATAGCTGAATGCTGAATGCTTACATATAAACTCTAAAAAATACTGCTTGTTGAGGGCGACCCGGAAAAGTATTCACAAATGTATATTTGAATCAAATTAAATTAGGTTATAAGCTAATGACTAACTCAAATTCTGGCGTTTTTTACGTTGCTGCGGGCAAAAAATATGTTGATGAAGCTTGCGACTCTGCTAAAAGTTTAAAAAAGATTAATCCATCTATAAAAATCTCTCTAGCTTGTAATCAAGACCCTGAAGATAAAGATTTATTCGATCAAATTATTCGAGTAGATGAACAAGTAACTTGTAGAAATGAAGGATTATTATTCAAGGTCAAAAATTTATATTTTTTATCACCTTATGAAAAAACTATCTTTGCTGATACAGATACTTTTTTCGCCAGTGACTGTGAAAATGGATTTGACATCTTAGAATATTTCGATCTTGCCCTAGTTCCTGCTCCAGTTGATACTTTCTATCCAATTTTAGAATCAGGTCAAAAAGTTCCTTGTAAACCATTAAATACAGGGGTAATTCTTTTTAGAAAAAATGAAGCAAACGATCAGTTATTTAAAGAATGGATTGACCTCTATACAAGTAAGCTTTTATCTAATAGTAATTTGCGATAAAGTGACCAAACATCTTTCGCACAAGTTTTGCTCAATTCCTCTTCAAGAATGTACCCTTTGCCTAGTGAATGGAATGCTAGATTTTGTTTTATTAATGCCTTTGCTGAACCAGTTAAAATTCTCCATGGTTATTCCCGGAATATAGAAAATATAGCAATCCTAAATAGGTCGTGACAAATCAAAAAGTAAATAAAAAAACTGAAACTCTTACCTGTTCTCTGTTCCCAGTTAAGTGTTCCCTAAAAAGCAGTAAGATTTTTGACACGAATAAAATAGGATTGCTATATTGCTTATTTAATTAACTTAAATGGTAATAAACATAGAGTTTGGATTCCCCATCTGAAAAGATGTATTGTCTTTAAACCTTATACTTGGAAACATTATTTAGGTCGGTTACTGGGAAAATTGGGAATAATGAAAACAAAAAAGGCGTGAATGTTTATAATTTCTCGTCAGCAAACTTAAATAATTGAAGAAGGCAGAAGGCAGTTATGCTGAAGGCATAAGGTCTAATACCATTTATCAAAAACTTTTCAACCCGTATCTTGAGTATGGGACCTACCCCTAGCCCCTCCCAGGAGGGGAAGTAAACACAAGAATAATTAACATTTAGCTTGGCTAAAATTAGTAAAAAAAATGCTCTATTTTTTTTAATTACTTAATAACTGAAGTGTTACCTAAGTATAGCATTAATGCATGGGAATTGGTATCATTCCTTATGGATATTCTTCGACAGGTCACGCCCCTATCTTATAACCCCAAACAATTTTAAGCACCCCTCTTAACTGTGGGGTATTAAACCCACAAAAGAAAATATAAATAATTAACACATTAAGTGGTTAATAATTATCAAAAAGGTCATTCTACCTGTATTAATTACTTACTTAATAATTTTCTCACCTAAGAAAAGCATTCTTTTTTCACCCTTAGTATAAGAGGCAGTATTCCATTTATGTTAGCTTTCCTTCAGAAAGAAAATGCTTATTACTAAAAAAGAGTGAGTAGAGCCAGCAAATTTTAAGTCAAATTTCAAATTAAAGAAAGACATAAAAATAATAAATGGGTAAAGTGGTTCTACTTTTTGCAGGTGACTAATTAGTTATCCAAAATATTAATATCAAAAATTAAAATGATAGATAATACACCCTCTGCTACAGATAGTTATTTACCAGAAAAACCATCCCTAAAAGCTGGCTTACTTGCTCTTAAACAAAAAAAATATTCACAGGCGATCGCTCATCTAGAAATAATTTCTCAACAAAAACCCCTGAAGCAAAAGTTAAAAGCAAAGATGGGTTTAATAGTAGCTTATGAACGAACTCAACAAATAGATAAAGCCATTACCCTATGCCGTAATTTAACAAAAATCTCTAATGATGAAATTCAAACTTTTGCTCATCGTAACCTCAAAGAATTATTAAAGCGATATCCGCAAAAAAATCCTAAAAAATTAACTATTCCTACTCCTAAAACCCCACCATTACCTCCCCCACATCAACAACAAAATATTAAAACAGGATTTGTTCCATTTTATCCCACTTCAGAGCAAAATGCCTCGGCAAAAAATAATCAAAAACCATCTCAAAAAAATATTAATTTATCGAACATAAATAACTCTGTAAAAAATTCTAGTCAACCCTCAGATATTGTCAAACATAATCAGTCAAATCAAAATGATATAGATACAGAAAAAAATCAAAAACAACCTTTATCAACAGAAATTAATAACTCCAATTCAAAAGCCTCAAATCAACCCTATAAAAAATCAACAAATATTCCTACAGATACAGGCGATCGCTCACCAAAAATAATATGGCGTGAAGCTGGAAGAGCAAAAGGAGGTCGTCAACTTAAATCTCCTAACTTAACTCTTTTCTGGCTAGAAAAAATAGTTGTGGGTGCTAGTCTATATTGGCTAAGTCTGACTATATTAAAATTGACTTTAGATATTACTAATGATTTCCTAGTTTGGCTGCCTTATTTCCAACCGATTCAAATTTTTTACCGAGACCCAACTCGAAATTTTATAATTTTTCTGACAGTATTATTTATCTTCTCTCCCTGGTTAATTGATGGGTTATTAACCCTTGGTTATGGTCTCCAAAATTTACCAACAACAACTCTAATTAATTACAGTAAAGAAGCCAATAAACTACTCCGTAGCTTTTGTCAAAAACGAAAAATACAAAAAATTAAATTAAAGATTTTACCAATAGATGTTCCTATAGCATTCAGTTATGGATGGTTGCCTCGTTTTTTCAGAATAGTTGTTAGTCAGGGATTGTTAGATAAATTAGCAGAAGATGAAATTGCCACTATTTATGCCAGGGAAATTAGTCATGTTAAAAATGGAGATTTTTTGTTAATGTCTATAGCTACTTTGATGCTTCAAATTCCTTACACTATTTATTGGCAATTAACTTTTTGGGCAGATTGGGTATTAGATTTTGTTGAGCGCGGATTACCTGATTTTTTACCAGAATTCATCAAATCTTGTTTACCTATTTTAGTATCCGGTTTTAGAGTATTAGCTGCAATAATTTCTACTCCTAGTTATGGCTTATATTGGTTGCTAAAATTGCCGATTTTATGGTTATCTCGTCGAAGAGTCTATTATAGCGATCGCCTAGCTTGTAACTTAACAGGAAATCCTAATGGTCTGACACGAGCTATTCTTAAAATTACAATTGGAATGGCTAATGATATACAAAATCAAGGCAAAATTAGAAATTTATTAGAAAGTTTTGAACTATTAATGCCAGTAGGAATAAGTCAAGCTATTACTGTTGGTAGCATTTGTTCCCATAATAATTTTGAATCAATTTTTAACTGGGATATTGTCAACCCATATCGTCATTGGTTGGCAATTAATGATAGCCATCCTTTGCTTGGCGAGCGGTTAAAAATATTATCTTTATCTGCTAATTTTTGGCAGCTAGAGACTGAGCTGAATTTAGAAAATATTAATGCTAATGCCATTGAAAAAAATCAGTTAAGTAGGAATCAACAAGAGAAATATTTAACTACACCAAGTTTTAATTTACAGAAACTTTTACTTCAGGGAGCGCCTTTTTTCGGAATGTTAATAGGTCTACTTTTTACTGGCTTATTTTGGTTAATAGGTGGAATTTCTTCTGCTGTTGGTCTTTGGAGACTTGATTGGTTATGGGGAGATATTTCGATTTTAGTTGGCTCTTTAGCCATAGGTTTTAGTATTGGTATTTTGATTAGGATTAATCACTTTTTTCCCGATATTAAACCAGCTAAAATCCTGCAAAATCCTAATTTGCTAGAATTGCTAACCGATCCAGAAACTTTGCCATTAGATAGTCAACCAATTCAGCTCAAAGGCCAACTTCTCGGTAAGAGTGGTATAAGTAATTTGTTGGGACAAAATTTGATTCTACAAACAACAGAAGGACTGATAAAGTTACATTATTCTTCTCAATTAGGTCCTGTTGGTAACTTATGGCCTACGATCACGAATCATGGAGATCTTGTTGGTAAGTCTATAACTGTTACTGGTTGGTGGAGGCGAGGGGCTATTCCTTGGATAGATATCCATAACTTAAAAGGCGATTCTGGTAAATATCTTAATAATGGCCATCCAGTCTGGTCAACTATTGTAGCTTGTATTTTTTCTATATGGGGAGTTTATATGATATATATAGGCAGATTTTAATTATCAGATTATGTAAAGAAAGGTTGCACTATTAAACAAACAATGTTAAATTTAGCTATAAATTTAAATTTGCTTAACTAAAGTAACTTCAGGATGTAGGCTTGTATTAGTTTGTATAGATATTACGTCTATTGAAATGTATAAACTTATCCTATTTAATAGTAAGTATAGTTTTAGTAGTATATATATAATGGTTTAGTTAATCAGCAGCAAAGTTCTAAAATTCATTGTCGGCTAAAATTCTTGCATGGTAAGTGTCAATCTCCCAACATAGTAATTTCTGCCAGCTAGTTATTACGGCTGCTTTTTTTTTAATTAAGAACCTTCGCGATCTTATAAGTGGACATTGCTTAATAGTTTAGCTATTAGATTTTTCTTGACTTTCGCATACTTGCGGTATTATGTGTGATTATTCTAATTTAACTTGCCTTTTCCTTAGCTTGAGTTCTATCCTTATAATTGCCATGACAATATAACGTCATTTTTTCTCTAGCTTTTTAGCATTAGTGCTAGTGAATCTTATCTTGAACAGACAACTCCTATATAAAATATGTCAAGTATGTTTTTCTTGATTGTCACGATCAATAAATCTTGATGTATCTTTAGTCTAAGACTTTGGATTTTGGTATGTCAATCCTAATTTTAATATTAATGAAACACTCAGAAAATTCAAGCCATTCTTGATGATAATATAGAGCTTTTCTTTTAGGATAGGGCTTTAAACCGAATTTTTTGGTAAGAAAATATTGGTAGCCAAATTTTTCAAAAAATATGTAGATTATTGACTTAGGATTGTGATAAGTTTATACTAGTTAGATATAATGTCGTCTGTTAAAAAATCAAATATCTAATATGAACATTTCCGGTTTGCTTGGAAAATAAGGTAAATATTATGGTTAAGAGTTGGTCTTCAATAGTAGGGAGTATACTAAAAATAAATTTACTATAATGTACTATGTAGTAATTGAGTTGCTTGAATTTAGCAGGCTTTAAAGTTATATTTATAATTTAGGGTTATAAGCGTTTAGCAAATCAATATCAAAAAGAAGTAATTTAGCAAGACCTATAGCCTTGTTGACTGAGTGGTGACTAAAAAGTTTAAAAACAACCTGATAAAATCACATTATCTGCTAAAGTTAACCAAATTAAAAAATGGGAGATCATTTCACTTTTTATTAAGGGCTAACTACTGAAGTTAAACAATTTGGATAAATTTGGACAAATATCAATAAATCTTGACAAAAAACTGATTGTCTGCTAGGGTACACAAAAGCAAAAATCAAGCTAATTTAATTTAGATTAAGGCTTGAAACCCTGTACAAAACTCTTAAGAATAGGTAGCTTGTAAAAAGGTGATTGAGAAATCCATTAACCTTAAGTGAATGTCCGGAATATATCAAGTAGCAAAGTTTTCATAGTAGATTAATAGATTTTAGTAGGTGGAGTTCCCGCCGATTTTAAGCCTGCTCTCGAAGATAAGTTACAGACTGCGGTCAGTGGTATTCAATGTTCGCGCAGCATTGCGTCAGCAAAGCAGGAAGCTAGCTCTAAAACCCTTTTGGGTAAGTTTGGGTAAGTTGAGTAGAACGGTAAATAGTAATATTTGTCTCAGGTTTTTCGCACTTCAGAGTCAGGAGCAGTTTTTTTTTGAGCGCCCTCTTCTTTTGTTTGTGTTCAGTCAATCTCAGTCAACAAAGTTTTTGTTTTATTGTCATTAAGCAAGTCAAAGTCTGGAGGAAATTGGTATGTCAATTCGTTTGTATATAGGTAATCTACCTAAAGAAGTAATGGAACGTCAAGAACTGCAAGAAGTTTTTGCCGAAGAAGGTGATAGTGTGAGCACTAAATTGATCACAGATCGTAAAACTGGTAAGTGCCGTGGTTTTGGCTTTGTAACAGTCAAAAATGATGAACAAGCTGACCAAATTATCGAAAAGTACAATGGTTATCAGTTTAAAGAAAGTCCTTTGAAAATTGAAAAGGCTTTGCCACGCTCTAAGAATAAGGGCGAGCCAGAAAAAACTGAGGATGAGTCAAAACCAGCCAGCAGAAGCACTGGTAAGGCGAAAAAGTCTCGTCGTGAAAAGGATAAAGGAGCATCTAAGACTAACAGTAGTACTCCTAATTCTAGCGGAAATGATGCAGTTCAGCCAGACCCCCGTTGGGCAGATGCGTTAACACAGTTGAAGCAGCGTTTAGCAGCTACCAGTAATTCTTAAGAAAACAAACAAGTAAAGTAAATTAGACTATCAAGTTAAAATGATTGTAGATATAGTTGTACAAGGAACTGTAGCTATATCTATAAAATCTTAATAAGTTTATAAAGTCACTTTGAAGCCTTCGATTTAATGATAAATCAAAGGCTCTTTTTATAGTTTAATTTTTGACTACAGCAATTTTCATTTCAGTAGACCACAGTAGAGGCGAATAGCCATTTCCCCTTAAACGATTTTTGTTATGATGATGTGGTTCATCAATCTGAAAAGCGCTGTAAGACAAGACAGATTTCAGTTAATTAGTTATAGGTTTCATGATTTTGATATTTAATTAAGCTTGGAACGACTATGTTTGTAGCTAAACTTAGCTCTACCTCATATTGCAATTCACTTATCTCTATGATTCAAACTAACTATATGTTATAAGAAAAAATTCAAAAACTTATAACACTTTCGATCTAAGTAATGCTATGGGTAAACATACTAACTTTCTAGGGGTAGAGACGTAAGCTCGACGGTTGAACACATCATATTGATTGTGCTCAATAGCATCTAAAATTTTACTGTAAAGCATGGAAGCTGACCAAACAGGCCAACGAATATCAGGATTCAAACGCCTAATACCTTTCTCTGCATCAACAAAAAACTTGCGTGCTCTGTTAATCTGAAATTTCATTAATTCTCGCCAGCGTCGATCAATTACACCATTCAATAAATCTTCTTCAGTATAATCAAACAAAGCTAATTCTTCTAGAGGAATGTAAATCCGACCCCGACGAGCATCTTCTCCTACATCTCGTAGAATATTGGTAAGTTGATTGGCAATTCCCAAAGCGATCGCCTCTGATGTGGGAGATTTCATCTGTTGGTTTTTATTCCAGGGAGCAGTCAAACT
Organism: Okeania sp. SIO1H4; assembly: GCF_010672695.1. Classification (NCBI taxonomy): domain Bacteria; kingdom Bacillati; phylum Cyanobacteriota; class Cyanophyceae; order Oscillatoriales; family Microcoleaceae; genus Okeania; species Okeania sp. SIO1H4. Next base: position 16,044 of record NZ_JAAHGB010000066.1, on the reverse strand, counting down.
TGATTGAACCACTCCCATAACTGGCATAGTCATTAAACCAACTGTACCTGCTACTCGATAACAGTAAAGTTCCAGTTCCTTAAATGTTTCGTAGCGACTGCGGTACAGATCCATTTGCTGACCCGCGATCATATCTCTAAATGGTTGTATGTCTAAAGGAAACTTGGATAGTGTATCTACCAAAGCTACATCTGTATCTTCTAGTGGATAGCCAGCAAAGAGAGATTCTAGATGTTTTTCCCACTCTTGGAGAGTTTCTGTAGTTGTAGTACTTGACATGGGTCCATCGACCAGTTCATCTGTACGACGACACCAGACATATATTGCCCATATCGCCTTACGTTTAGCTTCTGGCATTAACTGAGTACCCATGTAAAAAGTTTTAGAATAGGTAGCTGTGACTTGACGACACAACTCATAAGACTCTTCTAGTGATACCAGGGATGAACGAGTCATGCGCTGAGAATATTTAGACCGTTGCAGCATTCTTTGCTGGCTTTGGAGTTGTTGGTTGCAGGTTTGCATGAGATTCAAGTTGAGTAGAAGCGTTAGCGGAGCTTGCCTTAGTAATTGCCTGCGCTGTAAGCTTTCCAGAAAGTACAGCTCCTTCCATGCTGGCTAGATAGCGCTGCATAGTATAGTCTCCTGTAAGGAAGAAATTTGCAATTGGTGTTACTTGGGAAGGGCGACAATCTTGGCGACCGGAGGTAGCTTTATATACAGAGCGGGGCGTTTTGACAACGTGAGATTTCAACAACTTAGCTGGAGAATTTCCTGTAAAGTGATGGGGAAATAATTTTTCCAACTCTGCCATTGTGGCTGCGATTATTTCTTGGTCGGATTTAGAAATCCAATCTTTGGCGGGTGCTAATACTAATTCCAACATGGAACGATCGGGATTAGCATATTCACGACAAGTGTTACTCATGTCTGCATAGACACTTAGTAGAGGTGAGCGTGAAAACAGTAGATGGTCTATATCTGTTAGTTTGCGATCAAACCATAGATGTAGATTAATTACTGGTACACCTTCAAGACCATTGAGCTTTTGGAAGTATTCCATCTGCTGCCACGGTTTGGGTAACATTGTTTTTAGGGGATCGACTGGCATTGCTGATACATAAGCATCAGCAGTTATTACTCGGTCTTGTGCTCCATTTAATCCTCTGATTAGAAATCCACTGACTTGACCATCATCGTTCAGTAAAAATTCCTTTACGGGTACGTTCAACTGTACTTCTCCACCTCCCTTTGCAATATAATCTACCAGAGGTTGACATAATCGCTCTGTTGGCGAACCATCTAAAAAGGCCATTTTAGAGCCGTTTTTTTCTTGGAGAAAACGGTTTAGAGCTGTGAGAATTACAGTTGAGGATATTTCCTCTGGCCCAATAAAATTCAACGCTTTTGACATGGCGATGAATACTTCTTTCTCTACTCTCGGAGGAACATTCTGTTTTTTCAACCATTCTGAGAAGGTGTATCTGTCCATTTTTTCCACATATTCCTGGCCTTGAAGCATAGCTGGAATCAGACCTATACCAAATCTAATTTTTTCTGGCCAGGTTAGCATATCATTATTGCGGAGAATAGCCACTACTCCATTCAAAGGTGCTGGAATATCAGGAAAATCAAATCTAGAGTATGTTCCTGGTTTTTCTGGCTGATTAAAAATCATCGTGTGCTGTTTCCATTGCAGTCTATCCTCTATATTTAGTTCTTTGAATAGCTGCAACATATTTGGATAGGCTCCAAAAAATATATGTAGACCGGTCTCGTACCAGTCTCCTTCCTCGTCTTTCCAGGCTGCTACCTTACCTCCTAGAACGTCCCTTCTTTCTAGGACTATTGGAGTATGACCCATGTCTGTTAGATATTTGGCACAGGAAAGACCGGCTAGTCCCGCTCCCGCGATCGCAACTCGCATTTACTTGGTAAAAACCTCTTTAATTCAATTTACTTCTTTTTTATTATTATAACTTTACAAGTTGTTACAAATTTCAGCAACATCTCATTTGTTATTTTTAATTCCATTTGCCTCAATTTTTGTTATATATACTTTTGACAAAAAGTAGATAAGTGTGGTAATGTTACAGCAAAATTAGTAATATAATCTAAGTATCTTAATAAAATTTAAAAATACATACTTAAATTTGCTCTTGAATATCGATAACAGATTAAGATTAACAGACTAAGGGTAAGAGGCGAGCACAAAAAAAATTAAATCTATAAATCTAAGTTAAGTATGTAGCTATAGAAAAAAAGGCCAAATAAGGAATAAGGAGCCAGAGAGGAGAATACAAACCCCATAAATTCAATAAATTTGAGGGTGTTAGCAAGGAATTCTTGAGCATAGTTGTTTCTCTAAAAAAATTAACCTTAGTCCATAATTCATAAATAAATTTAGTTGTTTTCAACTCTATAAGCAGACAGAAGGCAAAAATATATTTGATTATTGCTGTCTATTGCTTCTGGCCTTCTGCCTTCTTTTCAGAGGGTGAGGCTATCCTCAAAGCTTGAGAAATTTGACACGATAGAATAATCAACAAAAGGACAGAATAAAGAAAACTAAGGCATGGGCAAAGTAGTCGGCATAGACCTGGGTACAACAAACTCCGTAGTCTCCGTCATGGAAGGCGGAAAACCCATAGTGATCGCTAATTCAGAAGGAATGCGGACAACTCCATCTGTAGTTGGCTTCACCAAGGAAGGAGAACGAATAGTAGGACAAATGGCCAGAAGACAAACTGTTCTGAACCCTCAGAACACTTTCTATGGGGTCAAACGATACATTGGACGTAAATACTCTGAACTATCTCCAGAGTCAAAGCGGGTTCCCTATACAATTCGCCGAGATGAATATGGCAATGTCAAAATTAAATGTCCTAGGATGAAACGAGATTTTGCTCCGGAAGAAGTCTCAGCAATGATATTGCGGAAGCTAGCAGATGAAGCAAGTCGCTATCTGGGAGAAGAAGTTACAGGGGCAGTAATTACCGTACCAGCCTATTTTAATGATTCCCAAAGACAGGCCACTCGTGATGCAGGGACAATTGCGGGTTTAGAAGTTAAAAGAATTCTGAATGAACCAACGGCTGCATCTTTGGCTTATGGATTAGAGAATACAGATAATCAGGTAATTCTGGTCTTCGACTTGGGTGGAGGTACATTTGATGTATCAATATTAGAGGTAGGAGATGGAGTATTTGAAGTTAAATCCACGAGTGGAGATACTCAACTAGGGGGTAATGATTTTGACCAACGAATAGTAAATTGGTTAGCAGAACAATTTTTAGAGACAGAAGGAATAGATTTAAGGACAAGCGATCGCCAGGCATTACAACGGCTGATGGAGGCTGCGGAAAAAGCTAAAATAGAATTATCTGGGGTCGGAGTGACTGAGATTAACCTACCCTTTATTACAGCCACAAAAGATGGCCCTAAACATTTAGAAACTAGGCTGACTAGGTCTCAATTTGAAGGACTTTGTGGGGATTTAATTCCCAGAATAGGACGCCCTGTGAAAATGGCATTAAAAGATGCGGGTATTAGTCCTTCTATGATTGATGAAGTAGTATTAGTGGGTGGTTCAACTCGGATTCCTTTTGTCCAAGATTTAGTTTACTCTCTAATAGATAGAGAACCAAATCAAGGGGTTAATCCTGATGAAGTTGTGGCTGTGGGAGCTGCTATTCAAGCGGGAATTTTAGCTGGGGATGTACGAGATGTGCTGCTGTTGGATGTCTCCCCATTATCTTTTGGATTGGAAACTATTGGTGGGGTGATGAAAAAACTTATTCCTCGAAATACTACTATCCCGGTACGACGTTCTGATATCTTTTCTACTTCAGAAAATAACCAGACTGTTGTTGAGATTCATGTTATTCAGGGAGAAAGAGAAATTGCGGCGGAGAATAAGTCTCTGGGAAAATTTAAGCTGACGGGTATTCCTCCTGCTCCACGGGGTGTGCCACAGGTACAAGTGGCTTTTGATATTGATGCTAATGGTATTTTGCAGGTGACTGCAATGGACAAAACTACTGGTAGGGCTCAAAGTATTACTATTCAAGGAGCATCGACTTTAACTCAGCAAGAAATTAGTCAGATGATTCGGGATGCTGAAAAATTTGCTGAGACAGACCGACTAAGAAGGGAGCAAGTAGAAAAGCGCAATCGTGCAGAGGCTTTGGCCTTTCAAGCTGAACGACAACTCCGGGAGGTGGCCTTGGATTATGGTATGCAATTTGCTGCTAGGAGTCGTCAACGGATGGAGATGTTGATTAGAGAACTAAGGGATAGCCTGGAGAGGGATGATGAGCGTGGTATTGATCGGGTGGGAGTTGATTTACAGGATGCTCTGTACGATCTGAATCGTGAAGTTTCAATTTATACTTCTGAATCTGAGGATGATGATTTCTTTGGGTCTGTGCGTCGCAGTATTTCTGGAGAGGAGCCCAAGCGCAAGGAACGTTATGATTATGATAGTAGGATAGATCGTAGGTCTTCGGATCGAGTCAGTTATAACAGACCGACTAGACCTAATCGTTATTATCAGAGTGATGATTGGAATGATGATGATGATTGGTTGTAACTATTTTAGATTTTACGGGAGATAGTTTCTTGCTTAGTTGCAAGATATAGTTAAAATTAAAAGTGAATTTATTGTCGTGAATGAGTTATAAATATTGGAGAATTTCCTAAGTAAATTAGTGACTTTCTATTATTTTTCTCGAAAAGTGAGAAGGTAAGAAGTCTTAAGTATTCTACCGTTTTTCCTCAAAAAGTTATAGAAAATATTTATAGTTAAAACTTATAAGTTTAAGTTAGCAGATGCAAAATTTTCGGAATTATTATCAGATTTTAGATGTTTCTAAAGATGCTTCGGTGGATGAAATTAAGAAAGCATATAGGAGACTGGCACGACAGTTTCATCCAGATGTAAATCCTGGTGATAAAGAGTCAGAAGAAAAATTTAAAGATATTAATGAAGCTTATGATATTTTATCAGATATAGAAAAACGAACAGAATACGATCAGTTTATTCGATATTGGAAACCTAAAGGAATTGGGGGTAGGGTGGGGATACGAGTTCCTGATTTTAGGAATTGGGATAATCGTGATGAAAATGGGCGAAAAAATGAAAAAAATTCAGATGTTAGTGACTTTTCAGATTTTAATACTTTTGTAGACCAACTATTAGGTCGTCGCCGTGAAGTTAGAACTCCAGTTGAATCGACAATTCCAAAAACTCAGACTTCTAATGTTTATCGTTCTGGTCAGAAAAAGAATACTTATAAGGCAACAGAGCGGGAAGTAAAAAAGGATATTGAGGCTAGATTAACTTTACCTTTGGAAAAGGCTTATGTGGGAGGGGTTGAAAAAATACGTTTGGAGGATGGGCGTTCGATAGAGGTGAATATGCCGATGGCTATGGTTAGTGGTCAAAGAATTCGTCTGAAAAATCAGGGTATTGGTGGGGGAGATTTGTATTTGAAGATTACGATCGCTCCTCATGATTTTTATCAGTTGGATGGACCGGATATTTTTTGTGAGTTGCCTATTACTCCTGTGGAGGCCGTTTTGGGTGGGGATATTGAGGTGCCTACTTTGGATGGTTGGGTGAAGATGAAGTTGCCGGCGGGGGTTTTTTCTGGTCAACGTTTACGGCTTGCGAGTAAGGGGTATCCTGATGGGAGGGGTGAGCGTGGAGACCAGTTGGTGGAGATTAAGATTGTGACTCCGAAGGAGCCTAGTCAGGAGGAGTTGGAGATTTATCAGAAGTTACGGGAGGTTGAGAGGTTTAAGCCGAGGAAGGATTTGCCTGTTTGATTTGAGCTTAAGGTGTGCGAAGGAATAAGCTTGCTTTGTCTGAGTTTTGAGCTTTTGATATGTTCTAACCTTACATATATAATTTATATTTCCTGGGTTGTGGTTGAATAAAAAGTCATGCGAAGGGACGAGTGACTAAAACTTTATATACCTTATCACGATTTTTGAGAAGATGCAACCTCATTATTCTCTAATTTTTTGAGCTTCAGAAAATGAAAAAGTGCAACTTAAACTCAAGAAGGAGTCCTGCGCTTTATCTGCTGATTCAGGGTCATTTCAGTTATCAGTTATCAGTACCTCTGCCTGTTTGCGGAGCATTCCACAGGAAAGCATCGGAATTGAAATATTGAACTTGATTTTTTTTCATCCCATTGAAAGGGGAGGCTTGAGACCTTATTTTTTGGTCAGGAGGCATTTTTGAGAGCAAATAAAAATCTGTTTCACTTTTTTTTGTTGAATAAAAAGTCATGCGTAGGGGCGAACAACCAGGGCAAACGCATCTCGTCAATAAACTAGGGGTAATTATCAATAAACCGGGTTTTATTGCGCTTGTTGACAATATACTTTCAACATATAGTGTCTATAAAATCAAATAAACACTACATATAGGGAACGGCAAAATAAGATGCGTTTGCCCTGGGCGAACAACTGCCAATATGTATATCCTATCGCGGTTTTTGAGGGGATGCAACCTCATTATCCTCTAATTTTTTTGAGCTTCAGAAAATGACAAGGTTCAATATTTTGATTACCTATACTCATAGGGAACGATCGGGCAATATTTCTATTATTGAGGATGATTTTTTTTTGCAGCGGAGGGAAGTTTTGGAAAAGAATTCAGACAACCTTTGAGAAAACGCATCTATGTTGATGGAGGTCTGGATTTTTCGGCTTATTTGTTTTGGCGTTGGTGAATCAGCATCAGAATTAAGATATTTGGACTAACCGTAATCAACATCAGAATTATGAATACCCCTTTCATTACTTGCTCCCGAACAAACCGTAAACGAAATAATCTGTAGGGACTTTAAATAGGGTTTCCATACGCAAACTCTAATTATTAATTATTAGGTAAGTTTTAGTTATCAATTTCAGTCTTTTAGTTTGAAATTTTTTAATTTTGTCATCAACCTCTGACAAAATCGGAGAAAAGTTTTCCCAATCAGCTAACGAAGTTTCAATATTTTTAGCGCTTTTACTCGGTTGTGTGATACTCTAAATGGTATAAAAATCCAAGGGTTAGTATTGCTTAAAAGAATTTTGAGGCTGCAAATACCTATCGTGTCGTTGTTTTTAGAGGCGATCGTCTGAATTTATGTGACGATGAATGACTAATTTTTCTCTCCTCATTTTTCAGTAGATTGATAGATTGACTGTTTTGTGGTAAGTGGCTGGAAATCTGTATTAGAAACTTGCTTATGGTCTTTTTTGCCTGGCACTGGTAGAGGTGCGGTAGATTATTTTGCCAGAGTTGTTGATAGTAACTACCTCAAAAATAAATACTTCTCCTTTTAAGCTAGCCATAGAATTGAACTGGTGAAAATATTACATAATACCGTGCCAAATTCTACTATCAAAACTAGGTTAGGTAGGGTAAGTAAATTTTTACCTACCCTACCAAAACTAAGTAGAGCAGACTAAAAAAAAGACACTGTATATTTAATCAAAAAACTCCTAAAGCCATTTAATATAAACTTTTGAGCTAATTTACAATTTGATAAATAGCGCCCAAAATTTACCATTTTCTACTTAATAGTTAAATAGCTATTAATTACTGCTGAAACTGACGAGTACCGAAAAGATTTTCCCTGGCTTTTTCATCAAACTTCTTTGTCCGACTCTCACTTAAAACTGCTAAACCACGACTTACTGTAGGTCGCTGACTAATAGTTTCAAACCATCGCTTTAAATGAGGAAAGTCTGATAAATTTTGCCCTTGCTTTTCGTGGGGTACTATCCAAGGATATATTGCCATATCAGCAATAGAATAATCTCCCGCCACATATTCTACTTGAGATAATTGTTGATTTAATACCCCATATAAACGTGATGCTTCATTGGTGTATCTTTCAATTGCATAGGGAATTTTTTCGGGTGCATATTGACGAAAATGATCAGCTTGCCCTAACATTGGGCCAAGACCTCCCATTTGAAACATTAGCCACTGAATTACTGTGTAGCGATCGCTTGGGTTATCGGGAATAAAGCGACTTGTTTTTTCAGCTAAATAGAGCAAAATAGCTCCTGACTCGAAGATAGAAATAGGGTTGCCATTGGGTCCATTAGGGTCAACAATGGCTGGCATTTTATTGTTAGGGCTAATTTTCAAATATTCTGGCTGAAATTGGTCTCCGGCGGTAATATTAACTGGAATTAAGTTATAAGGGGTTTCTGTTTCTTCTAACATAATAGAAATTTTCCAGCCATTAGGAGTAGGCCAATAATATAAGTCGATAGTCATAATTTAAAAAGCTCTAATTTTTATTGAGTTTGCTATTAAAAAGCCTTTAGCAATTAAGTACTTCAGCAATCAGCAGTCAGCTTTTGATAAGGGGATTTAAATTCTTCTTAAAATTAAGCGACTTAATAGAAGTCGGAGATTTAAACCCAAGCTTTTCTGTTCCGGAATGCTCCACAAACAGATACCTAATTAGGGTTTGCTGAAAAAAGTATTTTTGCTCTTTGTAGGAGACAGGAGACAGGAGACAGGAGGAACGGGGAATTTAGAGGAGATAGGAGTAAGAATTGTTCCAATATTGTTCTGCCCAACTATGAGCCTAAAATACGCTCCTTTTTTAGCGTGAAGAGCTGAAACAGGCGCACTTTTTCAAAGCCCCAAAAAGTCTAAAACCTTTATCTGTAAATACTTTTATATTTAATCAGCAAGTCCTAATTATATGGGCAAATTTTTAGGCTGATAGTTGATAACTAATTGCTGATAGCTAGTATCGCTACACAGAAGTTAAAAGTCAAAAGTATTGATTTGTAATTGTTTTAGGATTTTGTAACTGCTTAGTTATTTCCACCATCTTGCACTAGTTAATTGTAACCAAGACTTTGACGTGCCAGACTGTCAAATAAATCGAGCATTTTTTTCCGCCACATATTAACAGAGTCGTTGGTTTCTAATAATTTAATGGGGGAGATAGAACGAGCAAATTGAAATTTAGCAAATATAACGTAGTCGGCAAAGTTTGGTTTTTCTCCTGCCAAGAAAGGCTGCTGATTTAAAGTTTCTCTTAAAGGAGAGAGGATGGTTCTAAAATGCTCAATTTGAGATGGTTGTACATCTTTAAATTCTTCTAGTGATTTGCCTAATAGTTGTTCGCGAGTTTCTCGAAAATAAGTTTTGTCTTTGGCATCTATATGTTCAAATACATTGTATATAAGCATTGGTAGTAAGGCTGGGTTCAAAACTTTTTCATCCCAATTTTTGATAAATAAAGCTTGAGCTTGTGCTTGAGAACAGCCGAATAAAGAAGGTTTATTTGGATAGGTTTCTTCTAAGTAGTTGGCAATATTCCAAGAGTCAAAAACTACTCGATCACCATCAACAATTACTGGTACTTTTTCTTGACCAGAGAAAGCGATTGTTTCTTTTTCAGTAAAGTGCCAAGGAATTCTTTCTACTTCCAGTTGTTTATGGGCTAGAGCCATACGAATTCTCCAGCAGTATGGGCTAAAAGCTCTGTTATTTTCTGCACCTACTAGGTCATACATTTTGATTTTCATGGATGGCATAATACTTGCAACTGCTCTATTAAGGATAACAGAATTTTAGCTTGTTAATAAATAATATTTTTTGTCAAAATCGAGTTATTTTTATAGCAAGAATTAGCTAATTTTAGGTAATTATAAATAAGTAATAATAGATTTTATTTGGATTGTAAATGAAGCAAGCATTCGTTTAACTTCTACTACATTCTCAACCAGATATTCGTACTCTGAAGCTTTGATAAAATTACTTTTTTCTCCTTGAAAGGTAATAAAACTGATAGCTGACTCCTGTTTGCGCAGCATTCCGCAGGAAATGCTTATCTTTTAGAAGGTAAATCTTTCTTATTCTTGAAAAAAGAGAGATGGAGATAATTTTAGAGATGCGAGTATGGTGTTTGGCAAAATTTTTCCAACAATCATTTTTATCAGTTAAGAAATTGTTAGTGATTTAAGTAGATTTCACAATCATAATCAGTTAGGTATAAATGACTTTATTAGTAAGCATTTAGCCGTCAGCTATCAGATATTCCCTGTAGGATGCTACGCAAACAGCTATTGCTTTTAGTTTTAGATCAAAGCTTTACTAATTGAGGTAGATTTCATTAATTGATAATGGATAATTGATAATTACCTCTGGTTAAAACCGAGAGGATTGAATATCAGGAGATATTATTTCTTCTCTTGGTCGATTGGATATTGTTAGGAAACCCATCCATCCCACCCTTCGGGAAGCTGCGAATATCGACCACTTTTTTCCCCTTAAAAGGGGAGGCTTTAAACCAGAATTATTTAATTATTAATTATTAATTATTCGGTAAATCTTACTACCAAAGTTGGCTTTAAAGTCTATATTAATTTTGGGGTGCTGTTCTTTTTTGCCAAGAAATAATTAGGGCTTGCTGATTAATTCTAAAAGTATTGACAGATAAATATTTTAGCGTTTTTTTTTGAAAAAAGTATCAGCTTTTCGGTGGAAAAAGCTCAAAAAGCTAGTATATTGGGATGATTATGGCATAAAAATTGAGAGAAAATTCTTACTCCTACCTCCTCACTCATTTCCATTTCTCCTGTCTCCTACCCCAGCAAAAAGACTTTCGATACGCAAACCCTAATTAAGCAAAATTAATTGTTTATTTGATGGTCTGGTTAAATAGATAGGAAAAAAGTAAGCATTCAGCAATCAGCTATTAATTCACTGCCTTTATAACAGGAATTAGTATTGAACGGTTTAAGGATAATTCAAAGTATTGAAAAAACAACTTATCTTGACCTTAGCAGTGTATATTCATTATTTATGAAACAGCTAAAAGCTGAATGCAAGCTAGCTGAATATTTAACGAAAAAGTATTTTTAGATTAACTGCTGAAGTAGACAAGTATATTTTTTGTTCCCTACTACCTACTATCTACTTACAAATTTTGAATTAATTTTGCACAAGTACTTATATTTTCTACAAAACTGCGTCGAGAATGTCAGCATTCAGGTATTAGTAGTCAGCTCTTCCTAGGTCATACTGCGCAAACAGCTTTTTAATGAATGAAGCCAGCTTTATTTTAACTTATACTACATTTTTAACCAGAGTATTATAAACATTTAGCTATGAGTAATCAGCTCTTCCTCCGGAATGCTACACAAACATTTTTTTAATGAATGAAGCCAACTTTATTTTAACTTATACTACATTTTTAACCAGAGTATTGAAGTACAAGAAAGACTCGCTTGAGTTGTAAACCCATGCAATTATGTGGTAAGAAATGAGTTAATAATTCATAGCTGATAGCTGATGGCTGAATGCTTACCCGATAATTACTATATACATTTCCTTGTTTAAAAATTACCAATGAATATTTTTTTGATTTATCCCTCAAATTACGGTCTTATGCTGATTCAAGTGAAATATTAATCAGTGAAAATACTATTGTTGTGCATCAACAAATAATTAATAATAAAATAACAGACATTTACTCACACCATAAAATAGAAATGAATATAATTCCTACTCAATGTCAATACTTACAAAATCAGGTAGAAAATTTACTTCAATTATTGCATCAAGAATCTACTCTAAGACAACAAGATACAACAGCGGTTCGTGCTTCTTTAAATAAAGTAATTTCTCCCAAATTTGAAATAGTATTTGCGGGAGCTTTTAGTGCGGGTAAGTCAATGTTAATTAATGCTTTATTAGGAAGAGAATTACTTTATAGTGCCGAGGGACACGCTACAGGAACAGAATGTTATATTGAATATGCCGAACCTGAAAAAGAACGAGTAGTTTTAACATTTTTAAGCGGGGCAGAAATTCAAGAACAAGTAGCAATTTTACGAAAGGAATTAGGCTTAGACTCCAATGCTAATATTCAACAACCAGAGGTAATCCAAATTATTAGGGAACAATGCGACGCAATTATTAAAAATGAAGGTGGCGAAAATAAATCGGAGCGGGCTAAACAAGCAAAAGCATTGAAATTATTAGTAGATGGTTTTGAGGCGAATAAGGAATGTATTCATTCTGCCGAAAATGCTATTTATTCTATGGAGCAGTTTAACTTTTCTAACCTGAAAGAAGCGGCAAGTTATGCACGACGGGGGATGAATAGTGCTGTGTTGAAGAGAGTAGAATATTATTGTCATCATCCTCTTTTAGAAGATGGAAATGTAATTATTGATACTCCAGGAATTGATGCGCCAGTAGAAAAAGATGCTCAAATTACTTATGACAAAATAGAGCATCCAGAAACTTCTGCGGTTGTTTGTGTTTTAAAAGCTGCTGCTGCGGGAGATATGACAACTGAAGAAACAGAATTACTGGAAAAAATGCGAGAAAATCCTGGAATTAGAGACCGGGTTTTTTATGTGTTTAATCGTATTGATGAAACTTGGTACAATTCTCAACTCAGACAACGATTAGAAAGTTTGATTATTTCTGATTTTCGGGATACAGAAAGGATTTATAAGACCAGTGGGTTGTTAGGTTTTTATGGCAGTTTAATTAAAGAAGCAAGTGCAGGCGATCGCTTTGGTTTAGATACTATATTTGCTAATAGTGTTAAAGGTTTAGATGAGGAGGAGGAAACGCCACAATTTGTCTATGCTTTTAACAATTATTGTGGTACTTCTCGCAAACTTCCTAGTAACTTTCCGGTGAGTATTCATGGTTTTGAGTCACCTAATGAAAATTATGTCCGGATTTTAGGTGAGTGGGGAAAACCGTTAATCGAACAATTAATAAAAGATAGTGGAATAGAAGAATTTAGGGATGGAATTACTCGGTATCTGAAGGAGGAGAAACGTCCACAATTATTTGCAAATTTGGCAGATGATTTGCAAAATATCTGTATTCAATTACAGAAAAATTATTTAGCTACTCAACAAAACTTGGCGAGTCAACCTCAGGAAATAGAGGCAATGAAAATCCAGGAATTATCATTGTTGAATTCTCAACTTCAGGAAGTGGGCGAAGGATTTAATCAACATATTTCTGAGGAAGTAAATTTGCTAGTCACAAATAAATGTGATGCTTTTGAAGCAGATTTTAATCAACTCCAATCTCGAATGATTCGTCGTTTAGATGAACTGTTAGATACTTTTTCTGTAGAAGCTGCTTATAGTAGGGCAACTATTAATCATCCACGGAATGCAACGGCACCTTTATTAGCAGTTTTGGTCGAAGCACTTTATTATTTAGCCAATCAATTGGAGGATATTTTAGTTGATTCTACCGAGTCAGTGGTAAGTGGATTTTTCCAACGTTTAATTGACCGAGTTCGTAAGTCAGAATATTATCGACAACTTTATCGTTTGTTGGGGAATGATGGAGGTATTGAACAACATTTAAAGGAAGTAAAAAAAGTAGTTACTACGGCATTAATAAGTGCGGCGCGGATAGAATGTGACAGGTTTGTGCGAGAAAGTCCCCGTTTTTATGATGAAGGAACTTTTTCTATCTATCAGTTTCGGCAGACTTTGTTGCAGACTTCTCAAAGTTTTGATTGTAGCAGTATGGTAGAAGCTGAACCGTCAATTAGGCAATTGTTGAAGTTGGATTTTGAGCCGAAAGTTTCTAGGACTATTCGACAGACTTTTCGTCAGACTTTGAATCAAACTTTGAAGACTCATTTATTACCTATGGCGGAAAAACAAGGGGAAGATATTATGCAGCAATATAATCAAGCGCGGGAATATTTAGAGAAAAGTTTGGAGACTGAAGCTGCGGAAAAAATTCAACGAAATTTACGTTTACAAAGTGAGGTTGAGGAGAAAATAGGGGTTTATAATCAGTTGGTTTCTAGTATTAATAGTTGTTTACGGACGATGTTATTGAATGAGCGACAATTGCCAATTATTTATGGGTTTAATTTTGGGAAAAATGGGGATGATTTGGATGTAGTAAGTGATGAAAATGAGAAATTATTGGAGAGTGAAGAAGTATCTCCACTTGATGATTTAAGACAGCAGATGAATTTGAATAGTTAGGGGTAGTTTTATTTCAGAAAAATGTAGGGTGTGTTGTTGAAGCATCCTACAGTTATAGTGCTTTGCGCAAGGCAAAAGTCAAAAGTCAAAAGTTAAAAGTAATACCAGTTTGATAAATATTTACTACAAATCAATAGGTTATTTCTTAGGAGTCAACCCACCCCTAACCCCTCCCAGGAGGGGAAGTTAGGAGGACCGAGTCAGAATGAATGGCTTCGATTCCATTTTTTAGGTTGTAAATTATCTTTTTCGTCAAAGAGATATCTCCTGTCAAGTCTTTTAATCGCACTTATTATTCGTAACATTCTTTTTGCAAATTGATGTAATACCAAAAATCAATATATTTTGATAAACCCGATCATTTTGAAGATATAGCGCTACGCAAATACGCTCTTGACATTCTTCTGTTCCCTGTTCCCTACTCCGGTGTTCCCTTACAACCAAAATTTATTGTCAAACGCCAAAAGACGGAGTGCTATAGAAAAAATCCCCTGTTTACCTAGTTGAAAATATTCTGTAGGGGCTAACATTCAGGCAGTAACTAAAAGTATAAACTCTAGATTTTCTTTCCGAATGCTTCCCCCTCCTGTCAGGATTCAAAATTTAGAGATAACAATTATCAAACCCTGAAACAAAAACATTAAAATACTAACTACAAACTATTTTTATTTCCCACCATAATAAAAAGCAATTTCTTTCTCTTTAAGTGGAGCAAAATTTGCATCTTTCAACATTTGATTTAACTCTTCCTGGGAAATATGCTTCGCCCCAATACGCACAATACGAGACCGCATTGTATTACTAACCCCACTCCGTTGTCGTTGACCTTCTAATGCCATTACCTTGTGATAAAGGTCGAGCTTTTCTGTTGGGATAGCAGAACCATCTAAATCTATTCCTTTAGCGATCGCCTCATCCACAGCATCTGCTCCAGTAGTGGATGCAGTTGTGGAAGTTTTTTCTGAAGACATAGCAAAAAATTATTGGGTTTACATGATTATTTTATCTCGTGTAAGGCACACCTCAAAACTTTCTATAGGAGTAAATTTTTCCAATTAAAATTTAACTCATAGCAAACTCAGTAAACTTTCTCACATCTGGAGCTTTAAAAGCAAAAATAATATCACTTTTAATAAGATCTAATCTGATTAACTCATCAGTTATTCCTTCTCCAGTAAAATATTATTCTATGTAAATATTTTCATTTTTAAACTCAATATAAACATCAGTATATTTCATTTTTTGGCGTTGGTAATTTGAGGTATGATATCATGTCTGGATAAGAGCGCTATAGAACTCCGTGACCTTTACGCGACCAAAAAACTTTCTCCTTTTACTCGGGGTTTCTTCTTCTTTCTTCCCTCCTGACTCGCTCCGACTGACTTCCCCTCCTGGGAGAGGCACGCGGGTGGGTTGACTCCTAAAGAATTAAGATTAATATAATACACGCGCTTTACCAACGCCCATTTTTTTTCCTTACTAATCAAGTGTTAACCATAAATACAGCAATCCGGAATGATTTATGAGAATTTTATTACTTTAGTTTTCCCTATTCCTTATACTAAATACTAATTAAAAAAAAGAATGTTACGAATAATCAGGGCAATTAAAACACAAGTGCAGGAAATGCCTCTTTGACTAAAAAGATAACTTACCGAATAATTAAGGTTTAAAGTCTCTCCTTTAAAGGAGAAAAGCGGTCGTTTTGCTGGCGCACAACTCCGTTAACTGGACTTTCAAAAAAAAATGCAGTCTCTGAGGTGAAAATTATGATATATTATGGTTTTTACCTAAATTTGATAGCTGCTCAAACAAACAACCTTGTCTGCCTTACCGCCATGGTTTCAAAAGTGGTGTCAAAAATTTGATGATTTATTCAAAACCAAAGGTCAAAAAAAGGGATTTCGCCTTGGATTTGGCGGGATTATTAGGAGAAAGTCAACGCCAAAATATTGCTCAAATTACCGACAATATTATCGGCTCTTTATATAAAAATATACATCATTTTATTGCCTATGCCAA
>NZ_JAAHGB010000065.1:0-39580 GCF_010672695.1 Okeania sp. SIO1H4 | reverse complement strand
GACCCACCCCTAACCCCGACCGTGGAGGGGAAAAAGGAGTAGGGAGTAGGGTGAAAAGAGATAAGATATCTTGGTTTAATGCCGATAATCGTTATAAACATTACTAAACGATTATTATTACTTAATAACTGAAGTTCATCGGAAGTATCGCATTAATGCATGGGAATTGGTATAATACCAAAAGAAAAAAATAATTAGTCAAAAGTCAAAAGCCAAAAATAGTAACTTTTAACTTGACTACCTTTAATGATTTATAAAGATAAAGTTATGATTTTTTTAAGGAGAGCGGATTATTGCAACAGTAACGTAGCATTATTATCAATACTATTAGTGGTGCTAAAACTTTCAAAATATTGTCTAGCATGAGGTGGAAATTCAGGGAAGTTAAATACAGCATCACCACCTGCAATATCTGCCCAAAAATAACGTAGACTAGGGGCAAGTTTTTCTGCTATTTCTGGTGATAAATTTACAGGAGGATTAGTCAAAAGTTTAAACATAAAACGGAAAGAGCGATCGCCAAGCCAGTTTCTAGAAATATCGCTAAGATTGGGAAAATTAGGCAAAGAATTAACTCGATGACTTTCAATTTTTAAAGACTGTTGACCACTAGAGTCCGTAGTAAAATTAATGATACGATAAGGATGAGGATAAGTAACTAAAGAACCAGTTGTAATTTCATAAATTCCTTGATATTCAGCAATATCCTGAACATGAAGATGACCAGTAAATATCAGCTTAACTCCAGCAGATTGAAGAATATCTAACAATGCTAACCTATTTTCTAACATATAACGACGACCAAGGGAATTATGAGATTGATCTGGTAAATGTTCAATCACATTATGATGTAACATCACCATCACTAACTCCTCTTTTGTAGTAGTTAAAACCTGTTTTAGCCAATCTAATTGTTCTGCTTCTAAACCACCTGTATATTCTTGTTTGCCAGAACTATCAAACTGATTAGAATTAAGCCCAATTATTCGTACTCCAGGCAAAATTTGTTTAGTGTAATATAATCGTTCCTCGTAATCAAATCCACAATGGTGATAATAAGTAGGAAAATCTGCCAAACCAATAGAATAGTCATTGGTAAATTTTGTCGGTACATCATGATTACCAGGCACTACATAAACTGGATAGGGAAGTGTAGCTAATTTTTTACTTAACCAGGTATGATTTTCCAATTCACCATCTTGAGTTAAGTCTCCAGGTAATAGTAAAAAATCAATATCTAGCTTACTTAAATTTTCTAATACTACTTCAAAAGCAGGAATACTCACTTCTACTAAATGAAAACGATGCGCTTGTTCCGCAATAGTATTAGGAACTGCAATATGTAAATCACTAGCAATAGCAAATCTAAAATTCAAAGCCATGGAAAAAGTCCTCTGGAAATTAGGCTAAATCAATCGTTAACTAGCTATCAGCATTTTCCGTACCGGAATGCTTTGCAAACAGCACTCAGCTTTTAGCCAGCTAAAAGTTTGGGTTTAAACCCCCTTAGCGCAAAGCTGACTACTAAAGGCCAATCGACTGTTTGCGGAGCATTCTGGACCGAAACGCTTTTTAATTATTTCTATAGATTTTCATTATATTTCACAACTAGCGATCAATCACAAAGATGGCCTTAAATCAGAAGTCAGAAGTCAGAAGTCAGAAGTCACAAATAATCCCTCACTAACTTTGAGCATTTTGCATTTTCATAGATGTCCGCGCCCTATTTGCGTAGTTATATAGATGAACTGACCTACCACTAATTAATAAACTTGTTGCAAAATAAGCTCAAAGAGTAGCTAAAACTCTTATATGTTAAAGGTTTTAGTCTTTGTTTATTTACCTAAATTGAAAGGCTTATACAGTAAGCTTTTGAGCAGTTTTAGTTTTTATTTCCTCACAACTCTAATATTTTAATGTTTAGTGGGATTCTCAAAACAATTTATACTCCGGCAATGATGTAGTCCAAGGAAAGGGCGCTAACACACCAAAAGCTTAAAACTCAGACAATGCCAGATTTTTCCTTCTTCCTTCTGTTGTAGATAATGAATCCCCTAGATAACTAAAGCTTTCTTCCTTCTTCCTTCTGCTATAAAAGCTACATCCGCTAGTCCTAGAGAATTGAGAATTGAATTATTTCTTAATAAATTCAAAAAACTGCCGTAAGACAGGAAGTTTAATTTTTGTCTATACTAAACTAATAAAATAAAATGTTAAATGAATTTTGTTATAGATACTTAACCTAATAATTATCTATCCTTAAATAAAATGTATTTTTTTGCTAACTGTATTACTCGCCGTATTACTCATATATATAAACATATAAAATAGTTGACGGTGAGAGATGATAACATTAATATAATAATCAAAAGGCAATCTGTAAATCCTAGGTGAAAGCAATGCCAGAAGCGGAACTTCCTGGAAACCAAAATTTACCAGAAACCAATAATCCAGTAAGTAATCAGAAACTGGGCCATGACGATCATGTAGACCAAATCAAACCAGCTCTTGAATCAGAAATACACACATCTGTCCCAGAGGATGATGAGTGGGAAACAGTTAATTTTCCTGGTGTCATTAGTGTCGATTCAATTCCAGTAGTAGGAACAGCTTCAGCAGAAGCCAAAAATTTAGTACCAACCAATCAAAATCAACCTCAAAAAAAGTCCCAGGAAATTTCAGAAATTAAAGTCCGCCCAACAAAAGACTCCATTGAATATCTAGAATCTACAAATCTCATGGAAGCTCTACATGATTGTAACCGCGAACTGGTAAATCGAGTTACAGACCTAGAAACAGCCTTAGAAGAATGTCAAGAAACTCTAGAAAATCAAGAAAAGTTGCTAGAAGAAAGAACTAAAGAATTAGCAGCAACTCAACAACAGGTAACTCGCCTATTCTACAAGTTGGAACTATGTAATCAAATTATTCAACGTCAGGAAGTTTTAGTAGAGTCTCTAACAGACAAGTGGGATGTGAGTCAGCAACAACAGGCGCAAATGGAACGAGAATGTGCCTTAACCAAACAATCTTACAGTCAACAAATTTATCATCTCAAAGAATTAGAAAATAGTTGCAAAGAATTGCGGGCAAGACTATACCGCCAGCAGCAGCAAACTCTACAGTTTAAAGCAGCATTAGAAAGATGCTTAGAAATGCCAGGGAGAATAGATACAATGGATATACCAACAGAAATATCTACAGAAGAATCTCCGGTAATAGCATCTCAGGTGAATTCTTTATCTGAACCTCAAAAACAAGAACATCTCTTTGTCAACTTTAACACTAAAAAACCACCCTCATTAAATTCCGAACCAGTTAAACCTTGGTCGCCACAGCAAAAAAATCAACAGCAGCAAGAAGCTCTTTTTAGCAAGAAAGAAAAAAATATTGCCAAAATTAGCCTGGGCAAGAAAATAGATTTACCACAAGCTTTAGCAGAACCTGAACAGGTAGAATTATCAGACCAAAATATTTCTCAAAATGAGTTGCCTCAAGAGGTCAGTACAAGTCAATTAAATCCTAGTTTACCCTCGTTTAGTAGAATAGGTGAAGACCCAAATTATGAATTGATAGATGAAAAATCACCAACAATGGCATTAGAAGAGATAGAGTCAGAAGAATATGTAGTTATGGAGGAAAACTATTTAGATGAATATAGAAATTCATCTCAGGAAGTAGAAAAATTGGCAGAAAATAACATAATAGTAGAGGAATATCTAGAAGGTGATACTTCTGAAGATGAAGCAATAACAACAATTAAAAGCGAACGCATATCATGGAATATAGCTACAGGAAAGTGGAATGTTAGTGAGTATCAAGAAGAGCCTGAAAAAGACATAGATCCAGAAGGCTTTTTTGAAGTATCAGAGGATGTGCAGCGCAGTAAATTAGATCTACCAACTTGGGAACCACTTGTATTTGAATCTGAAGTTCTTGAAGAAGATGTGGCATCAGAAGTCCCACAAAAACAGCACCTGTCACTAGGAGCAATAGATTTACCCAGCTTTCCTAGAATTCCTATTGACGATCAACCATCGGCAGTGAATGGGTAAAATAAACATCTCCAAAAAAAATCTAGAAACGTTGATCAAGAGGCAGGGGTAGGGGGGGGAACTTGCTGTGGACAAATAGCAGAATTTTTTTTGAACGCGCTATTAAATGGACCGTATAAACGTTTCTAGAATAGGAATATTTATTATTTTCTGGAGATATCTAATATAATTTGTCAGAAGCAAGTAATAGACTAGAAAATATTTAACTACATAACAACCGCATCTGGATCGTCAGTAAGACCTGTTCCCCGCACCTCTGTATAAGCCCATTGAGAGCCATCAAAAACATTATACCAAAGCCAGCCACTATCTCCCCTGCCTTGGTGAAATACATAGATTTGGTCATTGTATACTACTACTGATGGACTCGAAGTTATACCAGTTTTCCCTACCTTTGTATCACCAGCCCATTCAGAGCCATTAAAAACATTATACCAAAGCCAGCCACTATCTCCCCTACCTTGGTGAAACACATATACTTTGCCATTGTATACCACTGCTGTCGGTAATATAATCATTGTCCCTAATACCAATTCCCATGCATTAATGCGATACTTCCGATGAACTTCAGTTATTAAGTAATAATAATCGTTTAGTAATGTTTATAACGATTATCGGCATTAAACCAAGATATCTTATCTCTTTTCACCCTACTCCCTACTCCTTTTTCCCCTCCACGGTCGGGGTTAGGGGTGGGTCTCTACTCCCTACTCTCAAGGAGATGTAGCAATAATGCGTGAGATTTGGTATAATATCATGTCGGCTGGGGCGCGTTCGTGTAAACCCAAAGGTGAATATCTACAGGAAATTTAAGTTTTTTTCTTGCTCTTAAGTATTCTTGCCTGTTCCCTGTTCCCAGTTAAGTGTTCCCTACCCTTGCTATACAATACCGATGCTACCGGACATGATATAACTACTTTCAATTATCATAGAATGTCCTCTGTGTGGCCAGAAAAAGACTCATAAGCACGGAAAAACCAGCAGCGGAAGTTTGCTAAGGTCTGGAGGCAAACTGAGGTGACTGTAAGGTTAGTGGTAAGCTATTTCAATTGGATTTGGCTTCATGCTCTCAAGGAAAATACTGCTGCACAAAGATCTAAGGAACGCGTTCGCGGAGCGTTGCGGAGCGCAGTATCGCTCCTGGGAAATGGAATGACTTAATTACTTATCCCACACTTTGCGCTCTGCACTACCAACTCTACTTCAGGTTCCGCAACCTTAACAAATCTACAAACAATCTGAGTTCCAATATTGTCGGGGATTTACGGTTGAGTATATACAATCTGAGTTCCGATATGCTTTGGAATTTACGGTTGATCATCTAATATAGAGGCTATAGCACTACGCGCAAGGCAACAGGCAACAGGCAATAGGCAACAGGGGAAGACAAAAGGGTTTCAGCTTCTATTCATGTCAAACACCTTAATGGGTAGCGCTATAGTTGAGGATGGCTTTATTGCACGAATATCCTGAAACTCTTGCAGTGTAATACTTTATCATTAATCATATTTATTGATAAATGCTTGCTTTATAATCCTTCTAGCACTTTTATGCAACAAAGCCGTTGAGGATTGTAATTATTTCAGTAGCAGTATAGTAGGCTTTTTATTCCCCATCTACCATTAGTATACTAGAACTACCCCTTAGAGCTGATTCATAAAGTAAATCTTAAATTAGCTAGTCCCTTGACCATGAGTTGGATTAATCAGCCATAAATCATTGCTTCACTTACATCTGAATAGACTTCATAATCCTTACATAGCGCGCCTAAATCTATTTAGCCACCCATGCATTGCCTTCAACAATCCATCGCGCACGGCAATTGCTCAAAACTCTCTGAGGTTCGTTTGATCACTTCCAATAGCGACGCCATCGCCACAAACCTGCCTAAGAGCATGGGCAAAGTTTTTACCAGAATAACCCTGATCTACCCTGACTACCTCGCTCTTTCGATAGTTTGTCCTTTGCCTCATTGAGTACAACTACTGCTCCTAAACCTTCTGAGGCATTTGCCTCACTCACCAGAACTCCAATTATAGCAATGAGCGCTGGTGTATTTACAAATTGCAGGAGATGTCCAATAGCTAAAATCTTATATTATAGGCAATTTATTCCCCCTTCCGGAGCTGTTGCCTTCCGGAGCTGTTGCCTGCGCACAGCGCTATAATAATCCGAATCGAATCTACCACCATAAGGCGCTTACGGCCTTTAACTTTCTTACCACCATCGCGCGCCGTAGACAGCTCCCTTTTTTCTGTTGTTTTGACTGCCATAGGAATCAGCGTTCGCAACGGTGGAGTCTTGATCCCTGTCTAGTTGTGTTCTTAATTTTTGGCGAACTTGAGCGTGAAGAAGTTGCCAGAAACCACGATGCTGCCATTTGGTGGAAGTACCGTATCCGCTCAGTAAATTGGGGTAAGAAGAAGAAAAAGTACAGCTAGTGTTGTAGAATATGACTTATGAGGCAAAAACTATCATCAGATCAATTAGTGGCCACATTACTGCAATCAATTGACCCGGGTTTGATTGCAGATTAAGGAGTACGTCAAACAGTAGAAATATTACTGAATCTGGTAGAGCAACTCAACTCAAAAGTCAAACAATTAGATGAAAATAACCGTCTCAAAGGTGAAATTGGCAAACCAGACATTAAAGCTAGTAAAAAGAGAAAATTTCAGAAAAACCACTCGTCAGAGAAAGAACGAAAAACTCCATGCATAACATAGTAAAACCAGTAAAAACGAAACAATAAAAGTAGACCGAGAAGAAATAGTATTCTATGATCGGCAGAAGCTACCAGCAGATGCAGAATTTAAAGGTTATGAAGAGGTAATTGTTCAAGACATTTTACTAACAACAGATAACGTATTGTTTCGCAAGGAAAAATATTATTCTCCGTCATTAGGTAAAACCGCAACAGCACCCTTACCAAAAGGTTATGAAGGAGAAATTTGGTCCAGGAATCAAAGCATTGGTCATGAGCCTGTACTATGGAGGAAACATGACCCAAGGAAAACTCCTAGAATTTTTATCAGATATTGGTATCTCAATGTCAGCAGGATACCTATCAAATTTATTAATCAAAAACCAATCAGGTTTTGAAGTAGAGTATAACGAAGTATATAGTGAAGGTTTAGCCAGTAGTCCTTGGCAGCACTTCGACCAAACAGGAGCCCGTGTTGGTGGAGTCAACCAGACAACAAATATCATCTGTAACCCTTTATATACAGTCTATATAACGACACCAAACAAAGACCGCTTAAGCGTATTAAAAGTTTTACAAAACACAACGGAACTGGAGTTTGTCCTCAACTCGATAACATACGATTTACTTGAGGTATTAAATCTGCCTAACAAATGGGAGCATCGACTGAAATTATTACCTCAGGAAACAGCCTTCACAGAAATTGAGTTGAATAGGTTACTTGATGAGCATCTGGTTAATTTAAATTCTCAATCCCGTACTCGTATACATGAAGCAGCAGCAATTGCTTTTTACCATCAGCAATCAACAATTCCAGTAATCAAAACCCTCATAAGTGATGATGCTCCACAGTTCAAGTTATTGACTGATGAATTAGCTTTATGTTGGGTCCACGAAGGAAGGCATTATAAAAAGTTAAGTCCATTTATCGCCTACCACCAAAAGATTTTAGATAACTTTCTCGACAGATTTTGGAAATTGTACCGAAAATTATTAGCTTATAGAGATTCCCCCAGTCAAGAGCAAGCTGACCAACTCAGGTCAGAATTTGGGACGCTGTTTAGAGAAAAAACTGGTTACGAACAGTTGGATGAACGAAAAAGATTAACCATCGCAAAACAAGAGGAGTTGCTTCTGGTTTTGAAGCATCCAGAATTGCCTTTGCACAACAATCCTGCCGAGTTAGCAGCTAGGACAATGGTGCTGCGACGTAAGATTAGTTATGCTACCCAGATATTTCTTGGTACAAAAGCTTGGGATATTTTTATGTCCCTTGTTGATACTACTCGTAAGTTGGGTATCAGCTTTTTTGAGTATATCAGCGATCGCATTTCCCAGGCAGGAATAATTCTCCCTCTGGCAACTATTATTCGTTCTGAAGCTTCTGTTGATTCCTTCGGTTGGTCATGGTCAGCGGAATCATTCCCTACCCCCAATTATTGAGGGGATCCTGTTTGACGTACTCCTTAATCTGCAATCAAACCTGGGTCAATTGATTGCAGTAATGTGGCCACTAATTGATCTGATGATAGTTTTTGCCTCATAAATCATATTCTACAACACTAGCTGTACTTTTTCTTCTTCTTACCCCAATTTACTGAGCGGATACAAAAAAAACATATGGTGATCAAGAAACAGACGAACTAGAAACAGAAGAATTTATCTTTAAACTAAATCAAATGGACAAGAAAGATATTGTTTATGTAGATGAAGCTGGAATAGATAATAGGGAAGATTATGGTTATGGAGTTAAAGGAAAAAGAGTACCAGGTATGAAATCAGGAAAAAGAACTGAGAGAGTAAGTTGGATTGCAGCTATAAATCAAGAAAAAAAGTTTGCTCCTTTAACATTTGTAGGAAGTTGTAATCATGTATGGCATGAGAGCTGGTGGGAAAATTGTTTACTACCAAAATTACAACCAGGGCAAGTGATCATACTGGATAACGCAACGTTTCATAAATCAGTTGATATTGAAGAATTAGTGGCTAAGCAAGAGTGTGAAATCTGGTATTTACCACCTGACTCGCCAGATTTGAACAAGATAGAACGTTGGTGGGACGATATCGAGCGTAGTATAGAAAAAGCAAAGGTACTCCTGCCCGAAAACGCGAGCATCCTCCAGCGCACCCTTTATGCCCTCTTGATGGCCTTATACGAACTGGGCGGAGTCGATCCGAAACTGCGTTACGAGGGTCAAGAGCGTCTTGAGGAAATTCTCAAAGAGAAACTGGCGGCAGATAACCAGGAGGTGGATACAGAAACCCGCGCTAATCTTAACCAGGCCATCCAGGACTATAAAGAAGCCGAAAGCACAGTCCAGGGTAACCTAGACTCCGCCCCGGACGATATTGAAGTGCGGAATGTGGGGTAGAACAATCTTGGGAAGATTCTTCTGGCTACCTCTTCTATGATTATCATTCCTCCTGGATTCTGGATTCTGTTTGCGCAGCATTCCGTAGGAAATTCTGGCTTCTGCTCTGAAAAAAAGACTTTTTCAGCAAACCCTAATTATCAATTATCCATTATCCATTATCCATTATCAATTAATGAACTCCCTATTCTCAAGGAAAAGATAATTATTGGGAAATTCATTTTGCCATTGACGTAACTGCCGACAAGCTTCTCTCAATACCCACAAACCAAGATGTATTATTAACCCTGTTTCCTCAGCAACAGGAATAAATTCAGCAGGAGAAATTAAGCCTAATTGTGGATGTTGCCAACGTACTAGAGCTTCAAAACCAGTAATATTGTTTGTACTGAGGGACACAATAGGTTGATAGTTAAGCACAAATTGAGATAGATCGTTTTTGAGAGCGCTTTGTAAATTGTTCTCCAACTTTAAACGTTTGAGAATTTGAGTGTGCATAGAGGTACAAAAAATTTGATAACACCCTCTGCCCATATTTTTGGCGGATTGCATAGCTATTTCTGCATCTCGTAAAATATTTTCTGCTGACCCAATATTTGTGGAGTTGAGAGCAATACCAATACTAGCAGTAATAAATACTTCATTTCCTTCTAAAATAATTGGTGAAGTTAGTTGTTTGTGAATGCGATTAGCAATATAGGTAGCATCACTAATTCCTGAAATATATTCTAGCAAAATTACAAACTCATCTGCACCAAGACGAGCAACTGTATCTCCAGGAGAAACCAATGCTTTTAGTTGTTCGGCGATCGCGATAATCAGTTGATTTCCCATGCTATGACCAAAACTATCATTAATAACTTTAAATCGGTCAAG
The DNA here is from genome assembly GCF_010672695.1 of Okeania sp. SIO1H4. Classification (NCBI taxonomy): domain Bacteria; kingdom Bacillati; phylum Cyanobacteriota; class Cyanophyceae; order Oscillatoriales; family Microcoleaceae; genus Okeania; species Okeania sp. SIO1H4. Next base: position 29,573 of record NZ_JAAHGB010000065.1, on the reverse strand, counting down.
GTCTATAAATAGGACGGCAAAGGAAAAATTGTTTCGGCGTTCCGCATATTTAATTGTTTGCTCCAAACGATCCATAAACAGAGTACGATTAGGGAGATGGGTGAGTGGATCGTGTAGTGCATCATGTTTTAATTGTTCTTCAATTCGCTTACGTTGAGTAATATCATGACTATTAACAATAATACCTTCCACCGCTGGGTCGTGTAAAAGGTTAGTGACAACACCTTCAAAAAAGCACCAATAACCATTACTATGCTTAACTCGATACTCAATAGGTGGCTGACTAATACCAGGATTTTCAATTGCTTTGTTAAAAGTATGAGTGATGAGTGATAAATCGTCTATATGAATTAGATCGAAGATACCCTGACCAACAGTTTTTTCTGGTATATATCCCAAAACTCTTATTAGTGATGGACTAATATAACGAGAGATTCCCTCAGCATCAATAATCAAAATCAAATCGTTAGCATTTTCAATTAGGGCATGAAACCTCACTTCATTATTTTGTAAAGCTTGTTGTGCTTGTTTGCATTCTGTGATGTTACGGATCAGCGTCATCATACCTACAAGCTGCTGTTGACTGGCAATAACAGTTTCTTCTGCGTGCTTATATTGTGTAATGTCTGTATTTGTTACTATCATTTTGTTCGTTATTCCTTTTTCATTTTGAATAACAACTCCGCAACAAAAAAACCATCGGTAACTGCGATCTTTATGTTGCATCCTATGTTCGATTTCGTATTTTGGTGTCAGTCCTGCTAAGTGAGCATTTTTTGCTGCCATTACCTGTTCTCGATCTTCTGGATGCACCAATTGATGCCAATCATCCATTATGTTTCTAACTTCCCAATCTTCATAACCAAGCATTGCTTTCAATATAGGATCGACGTAAATTGCATTCGTTTGTAATTCCCATTCCCAAATTCCCACATGACTTGCTTCAATGGCAAGAGCATAACGTTCTTGACTTTTGCGTAGATGCTCCTCTACTTGCTTGCGTTGAGCAATTTCTATTTGTGCTTGTTGATATAGTTCAGCTTGATGAATAGCAATGGCGCAATGGTTAGCAATTGATTTCAATAGAGATAGTTCATCTTCTGTCCATTCTCTTTTTTGATCGCACTGACCTAGAATAATCCCACCTTGGTAAGTATCCTGATATAACAGCGGTGTAATCAAGACTGAAATCACTTGAAACTCGTCAATAAGATTTTTAACTTCTGAGTCTATAGTTGTATCAAATTTACTAATTTTTACTTGTTCTCCTCTAGTGAGTAATTCTGAATAATATTGATGAACATCGTAACAAAAACTAACTTGATTTTCACATTCAACTGTCGTGTTATTGAAGTGACAAATATTAATGTTTTTCTGATAGTCTAGCCTGACAATTATACAATGACTAACTTGCAAAACCTCATGTAACTGCTCAACAGTATTTTGCATGACTTCATCCAGTAATAAAGTATTACGCATTCCTTGAACAATGCGATTAATAATTGCTTCTTGTTGAGCTTGTTGTTGTAATTTGATAATGGTACGTTGCTGTTCTTTTTTCGATCTAAATTCAGCGATCGCTCGCTCTAAAATAATTGATAAACTTAATAATTTATCTTTAAAAATATAATTATCAACCCCTGCTTTTAAACATTCAAAAGCTTCTTCTTCCTGTAAACAATCTGTGATTAAAATAACAGGAACTTCTTGTCCTAATTTTTGTAGTAATGTGAGTAGCTCGAAGATATCAAAATCGGCTAAATAGTAATCTGACAATATTGCATCATATACATTATCTTTAAGTAATCTTTGGTAATTTAGTTTACTGCCTGCAACATTATAGGTAAATTTTACACCATTAGACTTTAAGGTGTTGACTATGAGCGCTAAATCTTTCATCACATCTTCTACAATTAGCAAATTTAGTTCTTTGCTAGATTTTTGTATTTTTTGATACTCGATATGTTTTCGCTCCACCATATAAAAGCCACTTAAACAAAATCAGCTTAATTTATTATAATCCATGTTTTCTATAGGCTACAATATTAAATTAGTAGCTTTGGGGATAAGAGGATATAGCATTTTTTTGGCAAATAGTAAAGGTCTGAAAACTATTTGATTGTTGTTATCAGTCCAATAGTTTAGTAATATTTTGATTGAGCCTAATAAAATGAACTTTGATGATACTCCTATTTAAGTTATATATACCATTTTTGCCTTAGTTTGGATTGACGAATGTAATACTGCGCCACCAAATTTATGGTACACAAAAATTGCGATTGAACTATTCGTAATTAACTAACTGCATCTAGATTTTAAATTTGAAAAAACAAGAAAATGCTTGAAGGAACATTGAAGAAGGAGACAGGAGACAGGAGACAGGAGACAGGAGGAAAATTACATGGGGATAGTCTTCGACAAGTAATTTTGAACACCCCCGTTGACGGTGGGGTATTAAACCCACAAAGAAAATGATAAATGGTGGAGGTTAGATATATAGCAGGGAACAGGGGTGTAACCCCGCAGGGTGCGACAGACGCAAGCGGTCGGAACCAGGCGTTTTGCTCCGCAACATATAAAATGTAGTTGTGCGAAGCGCAAACGCCATGGGAATGCTGACAAGAGAGGGAATGCGCACTCGGTGTGAGGGAACACAGGATCTGGGAACAGTGGGAAAAACATTTCCGGCGTTGGTGATTTGAGGTATGAAATAAGTAATTTAGGTAAATTAAGAGTCATTCAAAGATGGCAAAATTAGATATTGTCTTTACTTAATTGACCGAAAAGCACTTTCTTTCTCCTGACTTCTGACTCAGTCCTCCTGACTCCTAAGTAATTAAAATTAAGGGGTTGCACATTAAAGAATGATAATAGATTTTAAACTGTACATATATTTAGGAAAGAATAATCCAAAAATATCTACTTTCGGATTTCATCATTCCTGATTGTGCAATGCCAAAATTAAATCATATACGCGCTTCAGCAACGCCACATTTCCCTGTCTGAGTTTGATCATCACTCTATGTCCTAACCTACCTGTCTATTAGACATCTGGTAAAAATCAAAAATCAAATCAATTCTCACACATAAATTATCAATTATTTCCCCTCCTGGGAGGGGGAGGGGCGAGGGGTGGGTTCCCTACTGCCTAAAGCAAAGCTGCCTACTCCCTCTTTTCTGGAGATGTCTATTACTATAGATACATGATATAATAGACTTGTCGCTTTATAACTTAAAAAAAATCCCAAAAACCTTGTTCTGTAAGGATTGTAGCTATTGGATGGTAAAAATGCTGGGAATTATTGCTCTGTCTAGGTTAGAGTGATTTTTTTCCTTTATTTAGCGACAACTCTAATGTCTACAGAACCCCTGATCGTATCTTTGTCGGCGATTGAGTTTTTTGTCAGGAGTCAGGAGTCATGGGTCAGGAGTCAGGAGTTAGAGGGAAGGCATAAGGGAAAAAGGTGGCGTTGGTAATTGATGGGATGATTTATATTTTGGCGTAGCGCTCTGTAATCTACCCTGGTTAATCATTGGGGGATTGCCCCTACAAATTTCATCCTGTAATTTACCAACGCCAAAAAGGTTGAAAAATACTCCCCAACTCCCCAGATTCCCATCTTCCCATCTCTTTTTAAATAGATCTCAAATGGGTTCTGTAAATATAGCGCTGTGCGCAGGCAACAGGCAACAGGCAACAGCTCATCTGGGGGAATAAATTGCCGATAATATAAGATTTTTAGCTATTTGGCCACTCCTGCAATTTGTAAATATACCAGCGCTCATTGCTATAATATTCATAATTAGGCGTAAAATATCTGCTTTGGTTGGGAAGTAAAGTATTTGATTAAACATCTGAATCAAAAAACTGTTGCTGACAAATAAAAAAATGAATTTCCAGAGAATCATCACCATAATTATTATTAGTATTTTACCTCTAAAGACTATTAATATCAGAAACTTAATTATTAGTATCACTACCCTAATGCCACTAATAGCATCAGAAGTTGCTCTTAGCTTAACAGAATCAGAAATCAACAAAATAGCAGGAGAAATTACAGTTAGAATTGATGGACCAAACAGAGGAGGTTCAGGAGTAGTTGTCGAAAAACAAGGAGATACATATTATGTACTCACCAACTGGCACGTTGTCAATAAAGTAGGAGATTACCAAGTACGCACACCCGATGGAGAAATGCATCCAGTTTACTATAGTCTCATTAAACAAGTACCAAACGTAGATTTAGCCGTTGTGCCATTTACCAGTTCTCAAAATTACCCCGTTGCCGAAACAGGCGACCCAACTCAGTTAGTTCAGGGAAAAGCAGTTTTTGTGGGGGGATGGCCACGTTCTGGGAGTAACCTCCAACAACGAATTTTTCTGAGTACACCAGGGGTAGTCAAAGGGCGTCAGCAACCTATCGGTGGTTATAGTTTACTTTATGATAATTTAGTCAGAGCGGGGATGAGTGGCGGACCAGTGCTAGATACAGAAGGTCATCTAGTCGCTATTAACGGTATTGTCAAGTTGCAAGAAAACTCTGACGCGATCGTTTCTGGAGGAATAGAGATTAATACTTTTTGGAGGTGGCGACAACAGGTTTCGTTGCCTACCATTTCTCAACAACCTCAGACTGCTAAAATTACAACTACTCCAACAGAAGCAACAAAACCTGTTTCTACAACTATCTCTAAACAGGAAAATGGAAGCGAAACTGCTGTAAATTTTACTTTGGCAAAGGCAATTTCTAATGAAGTAGGTGGAATAGTTAATTCTGTAGTTGCTTTAAATTCCCATATTATCAGTGGTAGTAGTAACGGGATGATTTCAGTCAGGGATATTCAGAATGGCGAAGTCATAGCTATTTGGAAAGCTCACGCAGAATCAATAAATTCAGTGGCAGTAACTCCCAATGAAGAGTTAGTTATCAGTGGTAGTGATGACAAAACTATCAAAATTTGGAAACTACCCAAAAATAAAAATGTCACTGATATTACTCTGGTGCAGACTCTCACTGGACATAACGATGTGGTAGATGGAGTAGCGATCGCTCCTGATGGTGAAATGTTGGTAAGCGGGAGTTGGGATAGAACTATTAAAATTTGGAATTTAAGTACTGGAGAGTTGCTCCGAACCTTAGAAGGACATTCTGAGATTATCAATGCGATCGCTATTAGTCCTGACGGTCAATTTCTAGCTAGTGGTAGTAAAGATAATATGATTAAATTATGGAACCTACAAACAGGTCAACTAATTCGTAATATAAATACTAATTCTCTATCAATTTTGTCTGTAGTTTTTAGTCCTGATAGTCAGATATTAGCTAGTAGTAATAGTAATGGCACGATAAACATTTGGAACTTGCAGACAGATGAATTAATCCATAGTTTAAAAGAACATATAGATGGAGTATGGTCAATAGTCATTACTCCTAATGGTAAAACTTTAATTAGTAGCAGTTGGGATAAAACCATCAAGTTTTGGGAATTGAGTACGGGTAACTTAAAAGGTAGTTTAAACGGACACACCAGTTACATTAGTACAGTAGCAATTAGTCCTGATGGTCAAACAATAATTAGCGGTGGTTGGGACCGGAAGATTAATATTTGGAAAGTTCCTTAATTTCAGTCAAAATCAAGGGGTACATCTCAAATGAAAAAAGTCTCTAGTTACTGGATTGTATCTCTGCTATTTAGCTTAATTATCTGGTTAGGATTACCAAATCCTAGCTATGCTGATAGTCAATCTATTAATGCCCAAACTATCCATGTTTTGCATCGTCTAAGTTTTGGTCCTAGACCAGGAGATATAGAACGAGTTAAATCAATGGGAATTAATAATTATATTCAGTCTCAACTGAGACCAGAAACTATTAGAGAATCTTCAAAAATCATGCAAAAAATGGCTAAGTTTCCTAACTTTAACTTAGCTCCAACAGAATTATATAAAAAAACTGTCCCTCCACTAAAAAAAGGAGCTAAAGACTTTACTCAAAAACAACGAAGAGAAATGAACAAAAGTATCAGAAAAGTTTTACAAGAATCAGAAGATGCACGTTTACTTCAAGCAATATTTAGTAACAAACAACTACAAGAAGTAATGGTAGATTTTTGGTTTAACCACTTCAATATTTCTGTAGATAAAGGTAATTTAACTCGCCTCTTAGTTGGCACTTACGAAAGAGACGCTATTCGACCTTACGCACTTGGTAATTTTCGTAATTTATTAGGAGCAACAGCTCATCATCCAGCCATGTTATTCTATTTAGATAATTGGCTAAATACTGCTCCTGGTAGTAAAGGTGCCCGTGGCAGATTTAAAGGCTTAAATGAAAACTATGCCCGTGAACTTATGGAGCTTCACACTATCGGAGTCAATGGAGGCTATACACAACAAGATATAATAACTTTAGCGAGAATTTTTACAGGTTGGGGAATACAACGTCGTGGTGGGGATGGGAGTGGATTTAAGTTCAATCCAAATCGCCATGATAATAGCGATAAAATATTCTTAGGAATACCCATTAAAGGTGGTGGAATAGATGAAGGAGAAAAAGCCTTAGATATTCTCGCAAGTCATCCATCTACTGCCCGTTTTATTAGTTATAAATTAGCTCAATATTTTGTTGCCGATCGGCCTCCCGGTAGCCTAGTTAATAAATTAGCTAAAAGATTTCAAGAAACCAACGGCAACATTCGTGATGTGTTACAAACTTTATTTAATAGTCCTGAATTCTGGAATGAAAAATATTATAAGAGCAAATTTAAAACCCCTTATCAATATATTGTTTCTGCTGCTAGAGCAACCAATACTGACAAACCAAGATGGGGGAGAATTAAACGAATTTTAGAACAATTAGGAATGAAGCTTTATGCTTGTAAAACTCCTGACGGTTATAAAAACACTAAAGAAGCATGGTTAAATCCCGATGCCATGATGCGTCGAATTAGCTTTGCGACAATTATATCTCGTGGTCAGTTAAACCAAGGGCAACCAAGACGGATAAATCATCGGCAACTTAGGGCAACTTTAGGAAATAATTTTTCTACCCAAACTCAAGCCGTAATTAGCAATAGTCCAGATAGTTTACAATCAGCTTTAATTTTAGGTAGTCCAGAAATGATGGAAAAATAGGCGTTGGTAAATTAGGGTATGATATTAATCTTAATTCTTGAGGAGTCAGGAGTCAGGAGTCAGGAGTCAGGAGGAAAGAAAGAATAAGAAACCCTGAGTAGAAGGATAAAGTTTTTTGGTAGCGTAAACGGAACGGAGTTCTATCGCGCTCTTATCCAGACATGATATTAGACATCTCTTCTAAAAGTAGGGAGTAGGAAATCTATCCCTTCCCATAAGTTTTAGAAGTATTGCAGGGTGAGGACCCACCTCTACTCCCAGCTATATAATACCATTTCTCACGCAAGAATGCTATGTATGATTGGGTGGGGAAGTGTGGGAAGTGTGGGAAGTGTGGGAGGTGGGGGGAGGGTTGAAAGTAGGAAAAATCTATACTAACCGACTAATAATTGTCAAAAAAAGACTTTGAATCTTGGTAAATATTTGACTGTTGAAGTAGAACTGAAGTATAGCATTACTTTCGGGAATTGGTATAATAAGTATTCAACTGGATTTAATATTAGAGGTAATATCAAATCAGTTTAATTGGACATAAAAAAATCTTCCAATCGTCATAACTACGCTCATCAAAGTTATTCTCTCTAATCCTGACTCCTGAGGACTGACTCCTAAAGACTTAACCATTCTAAAACTGTTTAACCGGATTTGATATAATATGAAAAGACGTAATTTTTTACAATTTGCTAGCTTACTATCAGCTTCAGGAATAATATCTGTTGGTAGTCATGGTTGGGTAGCAAAAGGATTAGCTCAAACTAACAACCGTAAACGATTAATAGTTATTTTTCTCCGAGGAGGAGTCGATGGATTAAATGTAGTTATTCCTCATCAGGAATACAATTATTATGATGCACGACCAAAAATAGCAATTCCTGCTCCAGGAGAACCAGAAGGAGCGATCGACTTAGACGGTCAATTTGGTTTACATCCTGCTTTAGCAAGTATCATACCCCTCTGGCAAAATCGCAGTTTAGCATTTGTTCACGCCTGCGGTTCAAACAACGATACTCGCTCCCATTTTGATGCTCAATATTATATGGAAACAGGTATTCCAGGTAATAAAAAAATCCCCGATGGATGGATGAATCGTTTGTTAGCAAATCTCCCAAAAGATAAACCTACTCAAGCAGTAAACTTAGGAGATACACCACCACGTATTCTCATGGGTGCAATGCCAGTTGCCAGTCTACCCACCGGGAGAAAATCAACCCGTAGTTTACCCATAGACCGCCCCAAAATTTATGAAGCATTCGATCGCCTTTATAGCAGCAATGACGAACTTAGTAGAGTTTACCAAGAAGGTCGCCAGGCAAGAGATTTACTACTAGCTGACTTAGAGCAAGAAATGGAAGCAGCATCAGCAGGAGCACCACCCCCCCAAGGTTTTGCTGCCGATGCCCAAAATTTAGCTCAAATCATGGTTGGTGATTCCAAAACACAATTAGGGTTTCTCGCTCTCGGTAATTGGGATACTCATATTAGTCAAGGAAGCAGTCAAGGTGCTTTAGCAAGACGATTGAAACCTCTAGGGGAAGGTTTAGTTACTCTAGTTCAGGAGTTGGGTCCGCTTTACTCAGATACTGTGATTTTAGTAATGTCAGAATTTGGTCGCACGGTGAAAGAAAATGGTAATAGTGGCACCGATCATGGTCATGGTAACGTAATGTGGCTCTTAGGTGGTGGGGTGCGTGGTGGTCAGGTTTACGGACAATGGCCTGGTTTGGATGAATCAGAATTGTTTGAGAGACGGGATCTAGCGGTGACAACAGACTTCCGTAGTGTGATTTCTAGTGTTTTAGAGCAGCATCTTGAAATTGAGCGATCGCAAATAGCACGGGTTTTTTCTGGTTATTCGTCTAATCAGCGTTTGGCTTTATTGTGAAATAAGTAATAGAAGTATTCACCTGGACTTTTGAAAAAAAGTAAAATATATTTACCTCTATTCTATAATTAGAGGCAGTTATATCTGAGCTTTTCCCCTTTAACACATTTTTTTTCAAAAGTTCAGTTATTAGCGATCGCTTTTTGCACTGATAGTTGGACTAATTTAATGTAATATACAAAATTAATTACCTAAATTTGTAGAATGAGCGATCCTATTAAATTAACTCCAGAAGATATTGCTCTATACCGAGAGCAATTTTCTCAAAATAACCAAAAAGAAGCCCTCTATGCTCTTGATGTGATTGAAGAAGAGAATGGAAATTTAATGACGGCTGCTAGTGAGTTAGCAACAGATTATAATATTGTAGTCTCTAAGTCAGTTCCTAATATTCTTGAGGAATTAGCCAAAAAATCACGCAACATTGTCTGTGATGAAGAATTTATAGATGAGGTAATGGCGGGGCTGTTAAGTGCTGCTGTAGCCTCTTTGTGCGCCACAGGCCAAATTCCTGAAGCTGTTGCAGCCCCATTAGTAATCTATCTGGCTAAAAAAGGTATACAAAAATGGTGTAATTCTCACACTGAAGGATAGTTAAAATCCTACTGCGGTGAAAGCTGCCCAATAAAAGGGTGAGTTAAAGGGATGGGGCTGAGAGTTGATGCGATTTTTTGCCCCATCTATAAATTTATTCTTGCGTCTTTCTGATTTTCCTTGGTAGATAATGTCAATGTAAGGTTGAATTTTCTCTAGAAATTCTTCCCCTTCCTTGCTAGTTAGATTCCTTAACCACATTTGAGCATCTTTTAAAGCTATTGCTATAGTACCTTCTCCTAATTCTGGGTAGCTTTTGAGGTTTTGATAAAATTTGATCAGTAAAAAAGCTGTGGAAACTTGATCTACTGTCCACAAAGTACAGACTACTTGGAATGCAGCAATGGCAGATTCTATATTTTGTGCTTTGTCTCCGGTTATTCTCTCCCAGTAGGCATTGCCGAGATTATTTTGAATAGTTGCCCAGTTGATGGGGAAGTCTGTTTGAGTGTAAACTTGCAAAGCATTTTGGAATGCAGCAATAGCAGATTCAATATTTTGTGCTTTGTCTCCGGTTATTCTTTCTCTGTAGGCATTGCCGAGATTATTTTGAGTCATTGCCCAGTCTATGGGGAAGTCTGTTTGAGTGTAAACTTGCAAAGCATTTTGGAATGCAGCAATAGCAGATTCAATATTTTGTGCTTTGTCTCCGGTTATTCTGTCACTATAGGCATTGCCGAGATTATTTTGAGTCATTGCCCAGTCTATGGGGAAGTCTGTTTGAGTGTAAACTTGCAAAGCATTTTGGAATGCAGCAATGGCAGATTCAATATTTTGTGATTTGTCTCCGGTTATTCTGTTTCTGTAGGCAATGCCGAGATTATTTTGAGTCATTGCCCAGTCTATGGGGAAGTCTGTTTGAGTACGAACTTGCAAAGCATTTTGGAATGCAGCAATGGCAGATTCAATATTTTGTGCTTTGTCTCCGGTTATTCTTTCTCTGTAGGCATTGCCGAGATTATTTTGAATAGTTGCCCAACTTTCCGGATGACTGTTGCGGGTAAAGACTGTGGATATTACTTCATAACCTACAATGCTCATTTCCATATTAGCTGCTTTATTGCCCAGAGGAAACTGCTGAATGAGATTACTGAAATCACCAATATCTACAGCAATGCTTTCCGCTACATCCGACTCCACTTCCGAAAATTTAGCAGTTGCCCAGTTTCGCAATATATCGGCAAAGTAACCATCGAGTTTATCTAAGTTTTGTTGTAGGAGTGGGTGGACAACTTGAGAGTCGCCTTTGCTTTTTGCCGTTGCCTGCAATACCTCCATCAAGAAATCTAAATAATCTTCGGATGCCAAATAATTTGCGATTTTGAGTAAAAATTCTGCGCCTTCTCGATCGCCCGTTTCTGTCAACTGCTCTGCCACTTGGAACATTGTTTGCCATAATCCAGAATCTATTAATTCCGGATGATAATTCAGAATTTTGTTTAATTCTTCGTTACTCTCACGATTAAGTAGTAAGGTGTTAATCAGATTCAGATAAGCTTCAATTCGTTGTTGATCCATATTTTTAAGTCAAAAGTCAAAAGTAAGATTTTGAAGTGAAAAGTTAAAAGTCCAACGGGTAAAATACCTTTAAAAAATAAATAATTGTAAAACTTGATATAATTTATCTATCAAGTTTCCGAGGTTGACGAGCAAAAAAGGTAAGAATTAAAATCAAAATCACCAATATCAAACAACCATAAAGACCAGGTTGATAAGAACCCAATTTATCTTTAAATATAGCTAAAAAAGAAGGTCCTATAGCACTAGCTATCACCAAAATCATCATCTGAAAACCAGAAATAGCACCCAAATAAGCTCTACCAAAAAAACGCGGTAAAGCTACTGCCGATAAAGTACCAAAACATCCCGTACTAATGCCAAACCCCACAATAGTTAATACCCGAAATAAAGGCACGCCAAGATTAGCAATAGAAGCAACACCTATTGCCTCACCAACCATCATAACCATGAATAAATATTTGATATTAACTCGGTCTGCAGCCATCCCCATCAAATAACCAACAATAGTAGATACAACTGCCTGCGGTAAAAATATACTTACTGTCTGTACTTGGGATAATCCAAATTCGGTACCAATATCAACGATATGGAAAGTGATACCTGTAAATATCAAAGACTGGGAGGATAATACTAATGTCACTACCCAAAACATAATTGTACCTATAGCTTCAGCGCGGGTAAAATCTTGCAAGTTGTTTTCAGATGAATTTTCTACTTCAACCTTAGGTGTTTGTACTTCTCCATCCATTAATAAACCGCATTCTTCAGGCAGATCGCGATAAAAAGCCCACCCTATTAACCCCATACCAATACCAATAACTGCTGCCATAGTTAGCCAAGCATTTCGCCAACCTAAAGTATTAATCAATGAACTGAAAATTAAGGGCGCAATAGAAAACCCCAAAGCCATGAATACACCATTAAGACCAGAAGCAAAACCCCGACGACGGTTAAACCATTTACCGAGAGTGGTACGACTGGTCATAGTTAACATACCTTGGCCGGAAAAACGCAGACAGACAAAACCTAATATCAGCATTAGTAGCGCTATAGTTGAATCGGGAATTCTCGGAAATGCGTTACTGATGAGGGTTGCTAGGCGATCGCTAAAACTGAGATAACATAAAGTTAAAGCTAAACCTACTGATGCACAAACAACAGTGACTCGCGCTCCAAAACGGTCTAACAATACTCCGCCATAAGGCAATAGTAAACCACTCGTCAAAGTACCAAAAAAATAAGCATTACTCAGTTGTAACCGTGACAGACCAGTAGCAGCTAGTAAATAGTCAGTAAAAGCACTCATCCCAATAGTTTGACCTGGTATGCTCATTATTACTCCAATGGTGCAAACAATTAAAATTATCCAGCCATAAAAAAACGGGAAATTTTTAGGAGCGAAAGGATAGTCGGGATGTAACAGATTTTTGGGAGTAATTTTAAGCATGAGATTAAATCAAGTTGAACCAGAATTATATTAGCTGTTCCCTGCTATATAAATATAAGTTGTCTGCCAAATTTTTTAATATATCGTTGAGCGTGTTAAACTACCAAGAAATTATCTCCAAATTATTAACTATCAAAAGTACCATTCTTCCCATAACCTTAGCTATTTTAGTAGGTTTTATATTCTATTGGCTAAACTTTCCCGTCGGTTGGCTGCTAGGGCCAATGATTGCCGGAATTATCTATGCGATCGCTAAAGGTACTCCCCAACCATTACCGAGAGTAATAATTATGCTGGGCAAAGCAATAATTGGTATTGCTACAGCATTTCGTTTTTCCCCAGAAACAATTAGTTTAGTTAGCACTTATGCTATTCCTGTAGTGGGATGTATTTTCATCACTGCTGCCTTGAGTATGTTGAAAGGCTATTTGTTGTCGTTGTGGAGTGGAGTTAGTCGCTCTACAGGTTTTCTAGCATCTATTCCTGGAACTGCTTCCGCTATTGTTGCTATGAGTGAAGAACTAGGTGCAGACCCTATTGCTGTTGCTATCCTTCAGTATTTGCGATTGTTATTAGTGGTATTTATTATGCCAACTGCTACCATATTCATGTTTCCAGCTATCGACCAGACTCAAATTACAACTTTATTAGCATCGGGTAAAACAAGCATACCCATGTTTGGGAATTTATTAATTATAGCAGGATGTTGTGGTTTAGGAATTTGGGGGGGAAATTTATTACGTTTGCCTTCCTCTGCTTTTTTAGGTAGTTTTGCAGTTGGGTTAACTACTTTGTGGGGAGCGCCATATCAATTACAAGTTCCTCAATGGTTATTTGCAGTTGGACTGCTGCTAGTAGGAATTTCTATAGGGGTTCAGTTTGACTGGGAAAATGCTCGCAAATTGTGGAAAGCTATTTTAATTGATATCGCACTGGTAATAGGGTTAATTATCGGTTTCTTTGGAGTAGGTTACGGGTTTTATAATTTGACAGAGGTGGACTTAATTACTTCTGTTTTAAGTTTCACCCCAGGGGGGTTAGAAGCCATGATCGCAACTGTTAATGAGTTGGGTGGTGATGCTGGTTTAGTTTTGGCAATTCAACTTTCTCGAATGTTAACTATTATCTTAGTGGGACCGGGGTTGACAACTCTGATACTTAAGAGAATGAAAATCTCTAGTGCTGCTACGCGGAAGTCAAAAGTCAAAAGTTGAAGTAGCAGTCAGCTATCAGCACTTCAGCAGCTAATATTATAGCACTTTTTAGGATAGTGAGGTACAATTTGAAAATTAGGCGTTGGTGAAAAGAGGTATGATATCTTGTCCGGATAAGAGCGCAAACAAAAAACTTTCTCCCTCTACTACTCTTTCTTCTTCTTTCTTCCCTCCTGACTCCTGACTTCCCCTCCTGGGAGGGGGAGGGGCGAGGGGTGGGTTGACTCCTGACTCCTAGATAATTAAGATTAATATCATACATTAATTCACCAATGCCGAAAATTAATCTTTTTTTCCCTACTGCCTACTCCCTAAAGTCCTAAAATTTTGTACCTCATCAACTCCAAAACTGCTGTAATAATTCTAGCAATTGATTAATCCAAAATCCTGTTCATCAAAAATCTCAAATCATTCGTCACTGTGCAACGCCAAAAATTCAACACTAATAATTACAATGCACCGCCACCCAAAATAGCAATATCAAGACTTGCGCAAAAATACTAAGTGTTGGCAATTCAACTGACTCGAATGTTAACTATTATCTTATTTGGGCCTGGGTTGACGACTATGATATTTAATCAAGATCGAAGGTTCTAATATTATATCGGAAGAGAAAAATTAGGCTGTTCTGTTTAGTGGCATAAACAGGAGGATCGTTGCTACAATCTCTAGAAGAAAAACACGATGATATTTTGACTAAAAATATTGTCCTTGCCTCATGCCTCTGTGTACTTATAATGAGTATTATAACTGCAGAAGTTTTTTATGAAAGCTAATAAATTAGAATCTTACAGTATAACAGCTCTGACTGTAATTTTAGGGATATTGGCTACAACTCCCGCCAAATCTCAACCCATAACCCCCTCAAACGACGGCACAGGTACAACCGTCAATCAAAACGGCAATCAATTTAATATTCAAGGTGGCGCTCATAATGGGACTAACCTCTTCCACAGTTTTGACCAATTCAACGTTCACTCCGGTCAAACAGCTAACTTTCTCACCACTCCAGATACTCGCAATATTTTCGGCAGAATCACAGGAGGTAACGCCTCAATTATCAACGGTCTGATCCAAGTCATCGGTAGTAATTCTAACCTCTTCCTGATGAACCCGGCAGGCATAATGTTTGGCCCAAAGGCTAGCCTTAATGTCCCCACCTCATTCAGCGTGACCACAGCCACAGGTATAGGTTTTAACAGCAATAACTTCTGGTTTCAAGCCATGGGAACAAATGATTATGCCAACCTAGTAGGAAACCCCAGTGGCTATCATTTTAATGTCTCAAACCCAGGCGCTATAGTTAACGAAGGGAACCTCAGTTTAAACCCAGGGGAAAATCTTACTTTGTTGGGTGGCACGGTTATCAACACAGGGCAACTCTCCACAGCAGGCGGCAACGTTACTATCACAGCAGTAGAAGGAGGTAGTACTCTGAGAATATCCCAACCAGGAAATTTAT
Organism: Okeania sp. SIO1H4; assembly: GCF_010672695.1. Classification (NCBI taxonomy): domain Bacteria; kingdom Bacillati; phylum Cyanobacteriota; class Cyanophyceae; order Oscillatoriales; family Microcoleaceae; genus Okeania; species Okeania sp. SIO1H4. The sequence continues at coordinate 14,318 of NZ_JAAHGB010000065.1, read as the reverse complement.
TAAGTTTGGAAGTAGGTTCAACAATAGCGAATGGGGAAGATATTTCTGGTATGACTCCCTTATCCTTACCCGAACTTTTAACAGGTGGAGAAATAACTCAGGCCACATCTATGACTGTGAATGGAAATGGTGATGTGGTGTTGATAGATTCAAATATCCTGGTAGCTGATTTACCAGGTACAGCAATTACTTCGGGAAATATCAACGTTTCGATCCCCCCTAACCCCCCTTATCAAGGGGGGGAGATGAATCGTTTCCCCCTTTTTAAGGGGGACGGAAGGGGGATCGAAGAAGGGGGGTATATGAATAGTCTTCCTCTTTCCCAGGGAGACTGGAGGGGGATTTCTCAAAGAATGGAAAGGAATACCAACTCCAGTTCCCTTAAAAAGGGGGGTCAGAGGGGATCTAATGTCGGAGGACAGATAAATGTGTTAGGCGATCGCGTAGCAATTATCGATGCCAATATTAACGCCGATGGTCTAAATGGAGGGGGAAGAGTATTAATCGGAGGCGACTTTCAAGGTAATGGAATAGTACCCAACTCTCAGCAAACATTTGTTAACAATAACTCATTTATTTCCGCTGAGTCTACCACAAATGGTGACGGCGGTCAAGTAATAATTTGGTCCGATGGAATAACTAATTTTGCCGGGAATATTAGTGCCAGAGGAGGAGAATTTTCTGGTGATGGAGGGTTTGTTGAAGTATCAGGAAAACAACAATTAATATTTGATGGAAATGTCAATGTTAGTGCAGCATTTGGCACCCCAGGAACAATATTATTAGACCCAGAAAATCTAACAGTGGGAGAGTTAGAAAATACTGAAAGTTCAGAAGATAATAATTCGGAAGTGGCATTTGGTGAAAATTCCGAAACCACAGAAAATGCAGAAACAGAAACAGTAGATAATAATTCGGAAGTGGCGTCTGGTGAAAATTCGGAAGTGGCGTCTGGTGAAAATTCCGAAACCACAGAAAATTCAGAAAATGTTGAGAATTCAGAAATAGCAGAAAATTCCGAAAATGCAGAAACAGAAACAGTAGATAATAATTGGGAAGTAGCATCTGGTGAAAAATCCGAAAATTCAGAAACCACAGAAAATCTTGAGAATTCAGAAATAGCAGAAAATACAAATTCAGAGATAGAAATAACTTCTACAGAAAATACTGAGAACTCAGAAACAATAGAAACAGAAACACCAATAGACCCCTTTGCTCAAGATCAAAATTCTGATGTCACAATTTCAGCAGAAAATATTGGAGAATTATCAGGAGATATAATTTTATTTGCCGACAACGACATAACAATTAATGAAAAGATAGAAACTACAGAATCTGTAGAATTAAAAGCAGGTCGCAATATTAACATCAATGCCGATATTGACACATCAATTGGCAATGGAAATATTGACCTACTCGGTAATAATGATGAAATGGATATTGCTAACCGGAGTGCCGGAGCAGCATCAATAAATCAATTAGATGGAACAACATTAAATGCCGGAAGTGGCACCATTAATATTCAGTTGGGGAACTTAGGAGAAGTAGGGGATATAAATCTGGGAAACTTAACAACAACAGGGCAAATTTTAGTTAATGCCAATGGTGGAAATATTGCCAGAGTTTCTGATAGTTCAATTATTAATGCGGGTAGTGTTTTATTTGAAACAAATGGCAGTGGAGGAATAGGTTTAACTGATGCACCTTTGCAGTTGAATGTAGAAAATTTAGAAGCTGTTTCTGGCAGTGGTGGAGCATTTTTTGATGTGTTGGGAGATGTGAATATTGGTGATGTGAGAGAGGATGTTAATGGTATTGTTACTGCTGGGGGAGATATAGAAATTCAGAGTGCAGGAAATGTGACTTTAACAGAAAGTATTTTTATTTCGGAGCAAGATGCTACAGAGAATAATTCTGAGGTAGCATCTAGAGAAAATACAGAAGTTGATAGTGGGACAGGTGGTGCAATTAATATTGAAGCTACGGGAGATATTGTTGCTACGGGTAGCGGAATTACAGCTAGTGGGGAAAGTGTTTCTTTGTCTGGAACAAATATTACGATCAATGATGAATTTGATGAAACTTCTGGGGATGCGGATGTTAAGTTGGCAGCTACAAATGATATTACAGTTGAGGATATAGAGGATGATGCGTTGGAATTTCTGCCTGGGGAAGGAGAGATAGAATTTCGGGCAGATGTGGATGGAGATGGAATTGGTGCTGTGACCATGTTGCATAACGAAGCGGATGTTGGCAGTGATGCGGATACTATTAAGACCAATGGGCGAAATTTAACTATTGCAGGTGCCGGTCTTATTTTGGGGAATATTGATACTTCGGCGTTGCCAGTCTATTTTGGTGGGGAGTTGCCAGCAACTGTAGATGTAGATGAGGATGGAGCTATCAACTCTGCTTCTGGTCAAGGAAATGGAGGTGCTATTAACCTTAATGCTATTTCTGGAGATATTCTTACAGGTTCGTTAGATGCTTCATCTGTTGATAGTGATGGAGGCGATATAGAAATAAATGCGGTAGGGGATATTACTACGGCAGAGATTATTACTAATTCTGGTGAATTTATTGTTGATGAATTTGGAAGAGAAGAAACCAACGGTGGTAGTGGCAATGCTGGTAATATTAGTATAGAAAGCACAACCGGCTCAATTGATACTACAATAGGCTCAGTTTTTGCTCGTTCAGTTTCAGGAAATGGAGGAAATATTACCCTAGATGCAGGAGCTAACATTGAGATGGCATCACTTGATTCCTCTTCTCAGGCATCAGAAGGTAACTCAGGAAATGGAGGAAATATTATCCTAGATGCAGAAGGTAACATTGAGATGGCATCGGTTGATTCCTCTTCTCAGGCATCAGAAGGAAACTCAGGAAATGGAGGAAATATTACCCTAGATGCAGGAGCTAACATTGAGATGGGATCACTTGATTCTTCTTCTCAGGCATCAGAAGGCAATTCAGGGGATGGGGGTAATATCACCCTTAATGCTAGTAGTGATATCTTCTCAGAAAATATCCATTCTAGTTCATCTGCTATTATAGGTGCTTCATTTATTATAGGTACTTCTCTTCCTGCTAGTGAAGGCAATTCAGGAAATGGAGGGAATATTACCCTTAATGCTGGTAGTAATATTAAATCAGAAGAGATTGTTTCCCATTCTCATGCCAATTACGGGAATTCAGGGGATGGGGGTAATATTACTCTTAATGCTGGTAGTGATATCTTCAATAACAAAGGTGTTGTTTCTTTTTCCTATGCCTCTACTAAAAATTCAGGGAATGGGGGCAATATTACCTTGAGCGCTGGAGATAATATCACAACAACATTAACATTTTCTTTCTTTTCATTTATAGGTCCTGGGTTCAACTTTTCTGCAACCAATGTAGATGCAGATGGCAACTTGACTCTTACAGGGACAGGAGGAGGTGTTTCTGCTTCACTAGAAGGAATTAGTTCTTATTCTTCTGGCAGTAACTCAGGGAATGGAGGCAATATTACCTTGAGCGCTGGAGGTAATATTAATACTGCATCACTTGCTTCCCATGGAGGAAATGGGGGAGCCATTGACCTTGAGGCTGGAGGCGATATCACTACAGAATCGCTCAATTCTTATTCTTTTTTCTCTAGTGCTAACTCAGGAAATGGGGGAGCCATTGATCTTGAGGCTGGAAGCGATATCACTACAGAATCGCTCAATTCTTTTTCCTATTCCGATGAAGGTAACTCAGGAAATGGGGGAACCATTTCTCTAACTGCAGAAACAATCAAATTTAACCCTCCAGAAAACGGAGACGGAGAACCATTAGCAATCAAAACATTCTCAGTCGGAGAAAACGACTCCGGGAAAGGTGGAGACGTTAACATTACCACCAACAACCTCAGCAATGCAGAAATATTGACCCTATCTACCCACTCCGAAGCAGGGCAGGTAATAATTGAAAGTCAACCACAAGGAAACCTTCAACTGACAGACTTATCCATCATCACCAGTAAACAAGTAACGATAGAAAACCCTTTCGTCCCAGACATAACAATAGACGTAGGTGACACCCAAGGCAGATCGGGAAACGTTAACATCTTCAGTTCAGGCAACCTCAGCCTCAACAACGTCACCATCGAAAGTGACACCAAAGGAGACCAACCCGCAGGAGATGTCTACATATATAGCCAAAAAAACACCACCCTCGACAACACCGACATCCTCAGCATCACCAACGCAGAAGGAAACGCAGGCAACATCACTCTCGAAACTCCCCAAGACATCCAACTGACAAACAACAGCCAACTCCGAGCAAATACAGAAGGTATAGGGAACGCAGGTAGTATCGACATCCAAGCAAACAAGCTCAACCTAGACCAAAGCACAAGCCTAATTACAGAAACTTATGGAGCAGGGGCACCAGGAGATATCACCATCGAAGCCAACACTGTAGATATCGGTCAAGATGCCCAAATCAGTGCCACAGTAGTTTTGGGCGCAACCAGCACCGGAGACGGAGGCAATATTACTATCAACACCAACGAACTCAATATTACAGGAAAACTCGGAATATTCGCCGAAACTGAAGCATCAGCAAACGCTGGCACCCTTACCATCAGTCCCTACAAAGACCACCCAGACCTCAACATCAATTTCAGCAACGACGGTTTCATATCCGCCTCCACCAGCTCCACAGGCAACGGAGGCAACATTAATATCAGTGCCCCAGAAACCATAGATATTGCTGGAAAAGGATTCATTGCTGTAGAAACTTCAGACAAAGGAAACGCTGGCAGCATCAACATTGAGACCCAAAACCTCACCCTTTCAGATGGAGTAGCCATATCAGCTTCTACCACTGACAAAGGAAATGCAGGAACGATCGAGATCGACACCGAAGAATTAACCCTGGAAACAGGAACAAGTTTAACTACAGAAACCAATGATAAGGGAAAAGCTGGGGATATAGAAATCAACACCATAAAACTAACCATAGGAGAAGATGCTCAAATTAGTGCCACAGCAAGAGAAGGAGCAACCAACACTGAAGCAGGAGGCAACATTACCATCAATGCTACGGACTTACTAATCTCAGGCCGACTCGGAATATTTGCCGAAACAGCAGGAGAAACCCCCGCAGGTACTCTTACCCTTAACCCCTATAAGAAAGTAGGGGAGCAGGGGAATAGAGAAAATCGTTCCGATCGCTTTGACCCGGACTTTAATATTACCTTCAGCGAAAATGGCTTGATCTCTGCCCGCACTACTTCCAGTGGAGATGGAGGCAATATCAATATATTTGCTCCAGAAAACATCAATATTACAGGGGAAGGAAAAATCACGGTGGAAACTACGGCAGGGGGAAACGCAGGTATGATCAATATAGAAACCAAAAACCTGACAATAGCCGAAAATACTACTATATCTGCAGCTACTTCCGATAGTGGAGACGGAGGCAGCATCAACATCAACCCCAGTGAAAACTTTCAACTCGACGGTCAAATCATTACAGAGACCACAGGAGCTGGAGACGGAGGAAAAATTACTATTAATACAGGGGAACTATCAGCGGAAAATAGTACCATCTCAGCTAGAAGCACTGATGCAGGAAACGCAGGCACAATAGAAATCACAGCTCAAGAAAATATCGTCACAGGTATTATCCAATCTTCTGCCTCAGAATCAAAAGAAGCTGCTAACGGAGGTGACATTACCATTACCAGTGAACAGAGAGAAATCAATGCTACTCAACCCATCCAATCATTTTCAGAAAAAGGTAACGCTGGAGATGTAACTCTGAGTGCGAAAACAGATGTGACTACTAATACTATCAGTTCCCACGGAGAACAACAGGGCGGTCAAATTACCATCATCACAGAAACAGGAAACATAGACACCAGTAATGGATTTCTGGCCAACTATTCTGGCGAAGGAACTGGAGGCAACGTTACCTTAGAAGCATCCGCAGGAAACATTACTACCAGTGACATTTACTCTTTTGCTGATGCAGACGGCGGTCAAATTCTTTTAAAAGCAGGAGGTGACATCAATATCGCCGAAAATAGTAATGTTATCTCTGCCTCCGAACCTGCAACTACATCCGATACTGAAAACTCAGGCAAAGGAGGAGACATTATTTTAGAAGCGGGTGGTAACATTAAGACTACAGCAGCTAGAATATATTCCGGTGCAGATGAAGGCGATACAGGTACAATACATATTGTTGCGGATGACGCAATAGAAGTGGGTCAAATAGATCTAGCATCAGGTTTTGTCAGAGAAGAAATCTCAGTATTTAACAATTTTACCCTCATACCTGTACCTCAAGGAGAAGCAACTCAAGGAGAAGCAGGAAATATCAATATTACTAGCAACAATGGCACAATAGACACCACTGCTGGAGTAATAAACTCTCGTTCCCCTGACGGCACTGGAGACATTGCGCTCAATGCCAGAGAAAATATTACTGTAGGTAAACTAGAAGCTAGCACCCTCAACCAAGCAAAACCAACCACAGGAGGAAATGTTGAAATTATTAGTGAAAACGGTGAAGTCAATTCTACCCAAGCAATAGAAACATTTTCAGCACAAGGTACAGCTGGGAATGTGAATATTCAAGCTGAAAGTTCAGTTAATCTAAAAAATATTCTATCCCAGGGAAGGATGCGTGGGGGTGATATTACTATTGACAGTCGGAGTGCAAATAGCATAGATGTTCAAGGGGAGTTAAACACTTTTTCTACGGAGGGTATCGGTGGGGATGTTACTCTCACATCTCTGGGTAATGTAAGTATTAGTGGAATTCGTTCGGAAGGGATACAACAGGGAGGTGACATTACATTGGAGAGTGAAATAGGGGAGATTAGTGCAACGGGAGACATTACTTCTTTCTCAGAGGAAGGCAGAGGAGGAAATATTGAGATTGATGCCCCAGAAAGTGTGAATCTGGAAAATGTATCATCCTTTGGTGCGACTGAAAGTGGGGATTTGAGAATTCAAAGTCAGATAGCAACAGTGAATACAGGGAATGTGACAACTCAAGCACCGGACGGCCCCAGTGGTGAAGTTATTATTAATGGCAGTCAAATAACTACAGGAAACTTAAGTTCTTTGGGTACAGTCAGTTCAGGTATTATTCGACTAGAAGCAACTGATGGCTCTATTACTACTTTGGACTTAGAATCAATTGCTTCAGAGGGCGAAGCAGGTGGTATCGATCTAGATGCAACAGGAGATATCAGCACTGAAGACCAAACTGTAATTTCTGGAGATGGAGATGCCAATATTGATCTTGATGCTGGAGGGGATATTTCTGTAGGTAATCAAGAGGCGATCGCCAATCAAGGAGATGCTAATATTGATCTTGATGCTGGAGGGGATATTTCTGTAGGTAATCAAGAGGCGATCGCCAATCAAGGAGATGCTAATATCGATATTCAACCAGGTGGTAATATTTCCGTAGAAGAGCAAACAGCTATTTCTGAAGGCGGGAATGCAACTATTAATAATACTCCAGATAATACCAATACCCCAGAACAAATAGCGATCGCCCCACAGGAAATAGAAACAATTACTAATATTGATAGTGGCGACATTATTATACCAGAAAATAACACTGATAACCAGATTCTCCCAGTAGAAACTAACCCTACCCAATCAGAAAATCTTAACAATTCAACAGAGATACCAGTAATCACCTCAACTGACACCACTTCCACCCAGTCAATATTACAGCAAATATCAAGCAATATCAATTTTTTCACCCTGACCACTCCCACTAACAATAACCAAACAACCAATGCTGGTACTGCTCAAGAACAAACAGAAGCATCTATCAACCATACAACTGACACCCAAAAAATCTTAAAAACAATTAATCCTGTTAATACCAAATCTCTAATAACAGCTACAGCTTCAGACCAAGTAGTAACAACGTTAGAACGAAACAGTCTCCAGGAATACTCAGATTACCTGGGAGCAGATTTGGAGGAAAAATTAATTTCTACACAAAGCGTCCGAGATATTTTAAGCGACATGGCAAATCAAACCGGAAAAGAATCTGCCATTGTTTATATTAATGTCTATCCAGAACAATTACAAATAATCTTATATACCAAAGAAGGTCAACCAATAATCAAAACCATTCCCTCTGTTAACCGCGAACAAATCATGGAAGTTGCACTAGAATTACGAATAAGAGTTACAACTCCAGCTAACCAAGATAATGATAGTTATCTATCACCAGCACAAAAATTATACAATTGGCTCATCGCACCCATAGCATCGGAACTAGAAGCAGCTAATATCGATACCTTACTATTCAGTATGGATGAAGGTTTGCGCACTTTAGCCGTAGCAGCATTACACGATGGCGAACAATTCCTGATCGAAAAATATAGCCTGAGTTTAATTCCCAGTGTCAGTTTAATGGATACCAACTACCGAACGCTTCAAGATACTCGGGTATTAGCAATGGGAGCAAGTGAGTTTATTGCTCACAATTCCTTACCAGGAGTACCTGTCGAACTAGAAGTTGTTTCCCAAAAACTATGGCAGGGTAGTATGTTCCTAAATGAAGATTTTACTCTGAATAATTTAATTACTCAAAGAGAAAGTTATCCTTATCCTATTATTCATTTAGCCACTCATGCTGATTTTAGACCGGGAAAAATTAGTAATTCTTACATTCAGTTATGGGGTGAAGAACAAATAAAATTAGACCAAATTAGGGAGTTGGGTTGGAATGAGAGTTCTGTAGAATTGTTAGTATTATCAGCTTGTCGCACCGCCTTTGGGGACAAAGATGCCGAATTAGGATTTGCGGGATTAGCAATAGCAGCAGGAGTAAAGTCAGCTTTAGCTAGTATTTGGTATGTGAATGATCGAGCCACCTTAGCATTAATGACTGAGTTTTATAGTCATTTGAATCAGACTAGGATTAAGGCGGAAGCTGTAAGACAGGCGCAGTTATCAATGTTGCGTGGGGATGTAGTGATTAAAAAAAATCAGATCGCGAGGGTTGGAGGTCGTGAGTCAGTAGAGTTACCATCGGTGCTAGGAGAAATGAGGAATCGAAAATTATCTCACCCTTATTATTGGGCAGGGTTTACCATGGTGGGTAGTCCTTGGTAGTAGGGTAGTGTGGGGTGATGGGGTGATGGGGAGGCAAATTTCCACCTGCTTGGTGCGCTACCAGATGCAACTAACGTCGTCGCGGGGTTGCATCCGCTTTTTCCCCTATTCTATTTCTCTAGCTCCTGATATCAAATCCGTTTTATTGAACATAAAAAAATTCTCGAATCGTCATAAATACGCTCATCTTTGTGATTCTTTCTCCTCCTGAATCCTGTACGTCCCCAATCCGACGGCTCCCCTACCTGACTCGGTCCTCCTACCTTCAAAAGATTTTATCAAAATAATATGGGTCGCGCCACCCCACCTTGACTGGCGAAATATTTTTGGAGTGAAGCTCAAATCCCCTACTTTCCCTCCTGGGAGGGGCGAGGGGTGGGTTAACTTCTGACTTCTGACTTCTGACTTCGTTAAACCGATGCTACCAGATTTGATCTGATGGGTAGGGTGGGCAAACATCAAGTCTATTAACTGCTAACATCAATCACTACATTTGCCCACCCCTACAAAAAATTATCTTAATTAACGACTATTCCCAAATACTCTGATTCTTACTAGTGTATCTGGAACAGGACTCTCATTTGAGAATGTAACTGAGCTTCGTGGTACGACTGGATAATTTCTTTGGACTGGACGGTCATCTGGGCCTATTACTATTGGATAGTCAATATCACTGTTAACTACAGCTTCTTTGCCATTTGAGAAATTGGTCAAAATAACATCTATGGAGCTAACTCCAAATTCAGGTATATCTACATATAACAAGTCTCCAGAGAATGGCAATTCTCGAAAACATTGTGGCTCTTGTCCTAAAAAACAATATTCAGCTGCCATTGCAGGGCTGGGGGAAACTACTGCGAAAGATAGTAAACAGAAAAAAAATGCAACGATGACTTTGCCTAATGCTTTCTTCATTTTTATTACTCCGTAAGTCACTTTGTGTGTGAACGTTTTCTCCAAATATCCAGAGGAGTTTCTTCCTCTATTATTACAATTGTTTCGTGATGGGTAGGGTGAGCAAACATCAAGTCTATTAACTGCTAATATCAATCACTACATTAGCTCACCCCTACAAAAAATTATCTTAATTAACCACTATTTCGCAACTACTGTGATCCGTATAGGTGTATTTGTAACACGACTCGCATTTGAGAATGTAGCTGAACTCGATGGTTGGACTGGATAAGTTATTACTTCACTAGTTTTATATGGGGGTAGTTCTATTGGGTTGCCAAGATCGGTGTTAAATATAGCATAATATTCTTGTGAGTAATTGCTGACAGTAACATCTATAGCGTTAACTCCATATGGAGGTATATCTACAAATAACAAGTCTCCAGATTCCGGCAAGTCTTCTACACATTGTGGCTGTTGTCCTAAATAACAATAATATTGAGCTGCCATTGCATGGCTGGGGGAAACTACTGCAAAAGATAGTAAACAGACAAAAAATGCAACGATGACTTTGCCTAATGCTTTTTTCATTTTTATTACTCCGTAAGTCACTTTGTGTGTGAACGTTTTCTCCAATCACAGACTATAACAAACTTTATGAGATTGACTATTATTTAGCTTTTCTTTATATTCCACAAGTTTAGGGCATCCATTATTGATTACTATAGCGCTACGCATTAAGGTGTTTGACATGAATAGAAGCTGAAACCCTTTTGTCTTCTCCTATTGCCTGTTGCCTGTTGCCTGTTGCCTGTTGCCTTGCGCGTAGCGCTATAATATCAACAACTACATTTACCCACCATACTATTTTTGACTTTTGACTTTTGATTTTTAACTTGAGGCGATCGCAACTACTAAACCCTAAAAGTAATAAATTATAGATACTAAGTGGGTTCTATAATTCTTATTCCTCCTGACTCTGTAGGGACTAAGCACACTTAGTCCCTACCTACTTCCTACTCCTTATTTAAAGGAACAGTAGACTTTACTGATTCACGTTGATGTAATCTATTGAACCAGTTTTTTAAATTATCATATTCCAAAAGCCAATCTTCATTCAACCTAAGGCTATAGTAACCAAAAGAACATAATGCTGATACATCTGCTATCGTCCATTCTTCATTACCTAATAAATACTTAGATTTAGCTAATTGTCGATCAAAAACTGGTAAGAGATCGTTAATTGACGTTTCTAATTTGGTTCGATAAAAAGTCGGCTCTAAATTATTGGTCAAATTTAGTATCCATAAATTGATAATATTATCCCCTAAATAATCTGCTAATTCTTCCCATTTACGACATTCAAGTTTTGCCTGGGGATAAGTAGGATAAAATTTTGGTTCTGGATAATTTTCGTCTAAATACTCAGCAATTAATGTAGAATCCCAAATTACTGTGCCATCTTCTTCTACAAATACAGGTACTTTACCAATGGGAGAAATTTCCATAAATTCAGCAGGTTTGTTTCGTAGGTTAACTTCCTTGAGTTTGTAATCTAATTTTTTTTCTGCTAACAATATCCGTATTTTTCGAGAAAAGTTGGATAGTGGATGATAATATAAAATTCTTGTCATTGAGATATCTCCAAAAAAGCCATAAATAAAGTGTAAACTATCAGCATTCAGCCATCAGCTATTGCTTTTAGTGGGATAAAAGCTTTATGTAAGCATCAGCCTTCAGCTTTCAGCTATTAGCTTTTATTGTATGGGTTGACAACTAAAAATCGTCGTTTTTGTGCTTCAATTCTCTGGTTAAAAATGTAGTATAAGTTCAACGAATCCTTACTTCCTTCATTAAAAAGCTGAGAGCTGAATGCTTAGAGCTTGATTAATTGAGTTAGAATTAAATCTTACTACGAAAGTCGGCTCCCTTGATCTTAAAGTCTATATTCATTAAACACTTTCCTTCAGGACAGAGTCTTATTGGTGAGAGTTGAATACCCACAATAAAGTTTACCAGAAAATTTGGTTTTTTCAACTATTTGGTTTTTCAACTATATTAGGACTTATATCATGTCCGCTAGTATCGTTTGTGTAAAAGTTAGCGTGAATATTTACAGCAAATTTAAGTTTTTTGAAGTTTTTTCCAGCTTTTTAACCTTTTTACTTCTTCCTTCTTCCTTACCTTACAATACCGATGCTACCGGACATGATATTACGCAAAGAAACCGGGTTTATAGGAGAAATCGTTATTTTTATAATAAACATTGAAAAACCCGGTTTCTGGGTTTGTCTGCGGTATCGGTATAAAAAAGCGTAGAAACCGGGTTTGTTTGAAATACCCCACTGACTAACATCTACCTCTCAAAAACCAGGTTTCTGATAACACCTCCATTGCCATTGCTATATGATTTCCAATTATGTCAAAATAAAAATCTTGCTCAATTATTGGGGATAAATTAATGTCAGAAGTATTAGATTTCGATTTAGTTATTAAAAATGTCCGGGTAGTGCGCCCAAATCAGAATTCGATCGCTCGCCTCGACTTAGGAATTAAAAATGGCAAGTTTGCTCATATTGCTCCAGAAATCAACCCAGAATTAGGTAAGTTAGATCCAGCATCTCTGTATCAGAAACAGCAGAGCAGTCTAGCTCTAAATTCTGGTTGAAGTATTGCCGAGTTGCTTCTGCTGCATAAGCACGGGGCTTCATTTCCTTAGATATCTGTAATTTTTCTGGATCAATTCCGATAAATTCTATTAGACCTATAGCAGCTTGTGGGTCTTGTAGCTTACCTAGATGGGGACTTGGCACCCCAAACAGTATAATTGCCCGATTATGACTACCATAAATGTCAGTTTGGGCGTTAATATCTCCAGTAAATTTGATAATTTGTGGATGTGTTGCATTTAGATGATAAACTTCTAAAAAAGCCTCTAGTGCCACTTTCCAGTTAGCAGGCATCACTTTGGCAACGTGAGCTGCTGTAAACCTTTCTTGTAAAGCAAACTGTTGAAAATGTTCCGGTAGATTTTCTAAGTAACTCTCAAGAGACTCACAGTCTTGGTCAAAATTAATAAAGACAAAACCGTTCTACTAAACTTACCCAAACTTACCCATGACTGATTGCATGAGCTTTGGAGCTAGCTTCCTGTTTCCCAGAAGACCACTGACCGCAGTCTGTTACTTATCTTCTCCACAGGCTTAAAATCGGCGGGAACTCCACCTACTGATGCACATAGTTTTCTAAATTAATAGCAGCATTAAAATCTCTGTCTGCTTCAAAACCACAGTTGCTACATTTGTAAGTTCTCACACTCAATAGCATTTTCTGTTTCTGCCCACAGTGAGAACATATTTGAGAACTTGGATAAAATCTATCTGCTATCACTAGCTGGCTTCCATACCACTCGCACTTGTATATAAGCTGACGTTTAAACTCATAAAAACCACAATCTGCTATAGCACTTGCTAGTTTATGGTTTTTGAGCATTCCACTTACATTCAAGTCTTCTATCACTATGGTGCTGTGGTTTTTAGCTAACCATGTTGTCAGTTTATGGAGTGTGTCAGCTCTAATATCAGCTACTTTTTTGTGTAGTTTTGCTAGTTTTTTGATGGTTTTAGCTCTGTTTTTGGAACCAGGCTCTTTTTTGTTGACACGGCGTTGATAACGACTTAATCGTTTTTTAGCTTGTTTATATGCTTTGACGTTAGGGCTATCAACAGTATTAAAATAATTGGACAAAATTAAACACAATTAGACATTTACTGTGGTATACTAGATTTATGTTTAACTTATTAACCATATATGAAACAGCAATTTTACGCGCTTAGTGCCAACAAAAACAATAATCATGAAATCCTTTAAAACTAAGCTAAAACTTAACAACCAACAAAAAACCATACTTGCCAAACACGCAGGAGTAGCTCGTCATGCCTATAACTGGGGATTAGCAACTTGCATTACTGAGTACGAAGAAACAAAAAAACGCCCAAGCGCCATCACCCTGCATAAACGCTTAGTAGCTGAAGTCAAATCAATTAATCCCTGGTATTATGAGGTATCGATCGGGTGCCCCACAACAAGCATTAAGAGACTTAGAGAGGGCATTTAAAAACTTTCTAACTATTCCTGAACATGGATTCCCGGTCTTTAAGAAAAAAGGTAGAAAAGACAGCTTTTACTTAGAAGGAAGTATTAAGATTATTCAAGGAAACTACATACAATTACCCAGAATAGGAATAGTAAAAACTTATGAAATTTTACCCTCTGTACCAGTAAAAAACGTCACCA
>NZ_JAAHGB010000064.1:0-40400 GCF_010672695.1 Okeania sp. SIO1H4 | reverse complement strand
CACCGTCAACGGGGGTGTTCACGCATTACATGGGGATTCTCACCCCAAGTAATTTTCCTCCTGTCTCCAGTATAGCTGTCTCCTGTCTCCTTCAAAAATATCAAATCATTCGTCACTGTGCAACGCCTGAATACCTCTACTGTAATGATTTTGGCTTTATTATAAGTTATCATCCGAACATGATATTATATTTTCTTGGTTTTACCCCCTTGTTATTTGATTTTAATCTTTTTTTTACAGATATCCTCTCAGTTACTCTCAGAAATGCTACAGAAAAAAGTAGAATCTCAAGAAACAACTACTACTACCTTTTCTACTTCCAGCAGTAAAGCAGAACTTTTAGATTTAACAACTGTGATTAAAGCATCTCAATCAATTTCTGGTGAAATTAAGTTGGAAAATCTTCTGCACAATTTAATGAAAATTACTATCGAAAATGCAGGGGCGCAAAAAGGCTGTTTAATTCTCAAGCATAAAGGTCGTTGGGTGATGGAAGCTCAAGGAAAAATAGATAGCAACGAAGTAACAATATCACAATCTATTCCGATAGAATTTGTAGACCCAGAAACATCTATTCCCATTTTACCGATCACTATTATTAACTATGTAATTCGCACTCAAGAAAATATTGTTCTTAATGATGCACTCCAGGAAGGACAATTTATTGATGACCCTTATATCATCGCCACACAAAGTAAATCTATTCTCTGTACTCCCTTAATTAATCAAGGTAAATTAAGAGGAATTATTTATTTAGAAAATAATTTAACCACAGGTGCATTTACCTCAAAACGAGTCTAACTTTTAAATATACTGTCTGCTCAAGCTGCTATCTCTATTAACAATTCAAGACTTTAGACCAAAGACTTTTTCAGCAAACCCTAATTATAACTGTTCTACCGAACATGATATTAGCGGCAGCTCTGCGTTAGCAAATGGCATTCGCCCTCAGGAGTCAAGAAACTTCACTATGACTAATCACCCAACTCATTAAATCTTGCCACTCAGAAGTTTTAGCTAATCGATCAGCATCTAAATCATCCCCTACATTCTCAGAAAATCCTGTAAAGCTATCAATCCAATTAATCACTGTTCCCACAGGTAAAAAAGAAGAATATTCCCAAGACTTTTGTAAATATTCCACCATCTCAGAATAGAAACCCGTATAGTACAAATACCAAGAACTCCACACCAAAGTATTGTAACGCACCTGTTTTTCTAATAACTGAATTTCCAAAGGTAAAGACTCCGAGGCAAAAAACTTATCCAAAACCCCATTAATAGACCGTGCCTGAGATCTCCCATCCCGCATCGTATTTTGGTCGTGCTGACGATAACAAACAGTAGACTCTCGCAACCAGTCGGCCTCACAACCCTGCAAAGCCAAACGCAATACTAAATCGACATCCTCCGCTTGACCTAATCCCGCCTCAAAACTTCCCACCTGTTGCAACCAATCTCGTCGAAACATCAAAGTACCCATTGTGCCTATTGGTTTCCATCGTAACCATGCCTCTAAATCCAATTTAGGAACATAATCCCAGGGAGTCTCATCTTTAATAGTTTCACCATCCTGATTCACTCTGCGCCACCCACTGTGAACAATTCCCAAATTCGGTTGCGCGTCAAATACCCCTACCTGGGCAGTCAGTTTATCCGGTAGAAAAAAATCATCTGCATCCAGAAAAGCAATTAACTCTCCCCGCGCCAGATCTATACCATGATTCCTAGCTGTTGAAACCCCTTGATTTTTTTGATATATATAACGGATAGCCTTAAAATAAGGTTCCAAGACTAAAGAGGTATTGTCTGTGGAGCCATCATCAATGACAATGATTTCATAGGATTGATAAGTTTGGGATAAAATACTTTCGATGGCCTGGCGAATATAGCGATCGCCATTGTAAACGGGTATAATTACGCTTACCCGTGGAGTTTTAGTAGTAGTTGACATCTTAATAGACTTAGGTAGTAGGTGGTAGGTGTTAGCTCGTAGGTGGAAATTCAAGAGGGAACACTGGATATTGTAGATACCTTCCATGGAAAGTTTCTATCAAAAATGGAGCTTTGAGGACTCCCGGTATAATCTCCAATTTACCGGGAGATGAATCGCGACCAAACAAACAATAAGCACTCTATTGAGATAGAATTATGATACAATGGGAACATGATAACACTGAGGTGTCACTGCGGCCTTTGCAGATCGTAGAGCAAATTGACGCTCGTTGGCCTACTGTCGGGGACTGACAACAGTCTAGATAAGTGCCACTCAAGCAGTAAACCTCGCCGATGCGAGGTTTGGGAATCTCCCGTTAAATCAAAGATTATAACGGGAGAGGATGTCAAATTCTTTGAGAATTACAGCAAGTTCAAAAAATCGGTAGTCCTGCTCGCGTAATGGTAGATGGGGATGAAAAACCTCTAGTACTGGCATCCTGCCCGCGAGTACGGGAGCAAGATGCTCCCACTACCATTCTCCTTAACCAAAATAATTACAATAGACCACTATTACAATGCACTACCACCAAAAAATCAAGCTCCTGACTCCTGACTCCTGAGTGCTATTTCTCAACTGCTACACGAGGTAGTCGATGCTTAAAACTACAAAGAATTTCCCAGGAAATAGTCCCTAAAGTATTTGCCCAGTCTTCAGCAGAAATTTGATACTTACCTTGCTCTCCCAATAAAGTGACTACTTCACCTGTTTCTAGATCAGGAATATCACTCACATCCAGCATTAATTGATCCATAGTAATAGCTCCAACTTGAGGAATCAATTTATCGCGCACAATAACTTTCATTTTATTAGAAAGATTACGAGGTACACCGTCAGCATAACCAATACCTACCACTGCTAAACGCATCCGCTTTTTGGCAATAAATTGGTAACCATAACTAACACCAGTACCTGCTTCAATAGTTTTGACCTGTGTCACCCTAGCTTTAACCTGCATTACAGGTTTTAAATTAACTTTCTGATGCAAATGAGGTGCTGGATAAAAACCATAAAGAGCTAAACCCACTCGTACCATATCGTAATGTAAAGCAGAGTCAGTTAAAGTAGCTGCCGAGTTAGCAAAATGAAGCTGCACATCCCTAGAAAAACCTTCTCTATCAATACAACACGAATCTATTGCTTCCTCAAACCTTTGATGCTGTTTTCTCATCACTGTTTGGTCAGGACTATCTGCAGTGGCTAAGTGAGAATAAATACTAGCAATTTTTAAATTTGGTAATCTCTGGACAAATTGTACAAATTTTACTGCTTCTTGCCAAGGCATTCCCAAGCGAGACATTCCTGTATCCAACATCAGATGCACTGGCATTGCTTTAGTGTAATGGGAAAGAGTCTCTGAAAAAACTAAAGCTTGCTGAGGGGTACAAATAGTTGGTTGAAGTTGCCAGTGAGCGATCGCTTGAATTTGTTCTGGTCGGTCTGTTGCTCCTAAAATTAAAATTGGTGCTTCAATTCCAGCTAACCTTAACTCTATTCCCTCTGGCACTGTTGCGACTGCCAACCAATCTGCACCTGCCTCTAAAATAGTTTGAGATACTTGACACGCTCCATGGCCATAAGCATCTGCTTTAACTACTCCCATCAATTTAGTTTTTGCTGATAGAATACTCTTAAGCTGTCGTACATTATAGGCCAATGCCTGGTCGTTAATTTCTACCCAAGCTCTTTGACAAATCCCTCCATAAGCATCACTTTCTATCGAGTCCTGATTTAAGCTTTCTGTTACTAGAGTTTTAAAAGAAGCATTTTCCCAACTCAACATTTTGATTCACTCCTCAATTAATTAACTTTCCTATTAAAACTATTTGCTACCATAATTAGTGATTATCAGGTTATATAGCTACAGCTCGGGAAGATTATTTTATAGGGAACAGTTAATATTAACAAGTAGTTTAAACAATCCAAAATACAAAATACAAAATTATCAAATCATACCCAGAATCAGCAACGCCAAAAATTTTTTATACCTTAAATTTGTCTGTCAGAAAATTGTTTAATACCAATTAAAAAAAAGAATGTTACGAATAATCAGGGCTGTAAGGGTGTTCGCGGCAGCTTTGCGTTAGCAAGTTGCCATCCCCCCCTACTTTATAGGAGATTTCTCTTGGACTAAAAAGATAAATTCTGACCTAAAAACTGGTATTAAAGCCATTAATTCTGACTCATTCCTCCTGACTCGGCCTTCCTGACTCGGTCCTCCTAAGAAATATCCTAGCTATTTGTAGCAAACATTGATCAAATTGGTATAACTCTAAACTTTTGTCCCAACAAAGATCGATTGTGTTAACCTATGAGAAAATATTATCTTTTCAGAAATATCAATGGCCAATGTTTTAGTGTTGAACGCTTCTTATGAACCGCTCAATATCACGAGTTGGCGACGAGCGATCGTCTTGTTGCTCAAAGGTAAAGCGGAGCAGATTGAACATAATGGGGTATATATCCTGCCAGATATTCCCTTGCCTACAGTTATTCGACTGCGATACTACGTCCGAGTTCCTTATAAGGATATTCCTTTGACACGCCGAAACATTATGCACCGAGATGGTCATTCCTGTCAATACTGTAATTATACAGGCGATGATTTAACCTTAGATCATGTCATCCCGCGATCGCGTGGTGGTGGCGATACCTGGGAAAATCTTGTGACTGCTTGTGTTCGCTGCAATGTCCGCAAAGGTAATCGTACCCCAAAAGAGGCGAATATGACTTTGCATTATCTTCCTCGAAAACCCTATAGTGGCCTTTACTTTGAATTGACTAAACACGTTAAAAGTGGTAGGAATAAAGAATGGAAAAAATATGTGATTGGTTTATGAAGCCCCTGTCCATCTGAAGGCAGGGGTTTTTTGTATCGAAAATAGCAATATCAGGCAAAAGACAGAAAAAAAACAGAAGACAGAAGGCAGAAGGAAAAATCTAACTTTGTTTGAGTTTTCAGCTTCTTTAGACTACTACAGTTAGTATTTTTATTAAAAAGGAGGGTGGATCAGTTTTGATTAATGCAGCGTATGCTCAAACCAGGCCCTGTCTAGATTCTCCCCATCTCCTCACCCTTGCCACTCTCCCCGTATACTTTTGCATAGCAGTTGCACTAAAAGCTCATTCTCTCTAAAAAAAATTTGATAATATAGTCTAAATGCTGAACAGCTTATGAGTATAAATGTTTATTTCATCCGTCACGGTATAGCTGCAGATGCAGAAAATTACCCCACAGATTCAGAACGTCCTTTGACGGAAATAGGCGATCGCAAAACTCACAAAATTGCTCAACAAATCAAAAAATTAGGTCTTCATTTCAACCTAATTCTCACCAGTCCTTTAGTTAGAGCTTATCAAACTGCTAAAATTCTTCAAGAAAATAAATTAAGCTCTAAAGTAGAAGAATTTTTACCACTAGCTCCTGATGGTGAAATTAATATCTGGCTAAAATGGCTAAAAACATGGCAACTTCAAGAAAATAGAGAATTAGCTCTTGTAGGCCATCAACCAGACTTAGCAAATTGGGCAGAAATTTTAATCTGGGGAGAAGCTAGACAAGTTTTGATACTAAAAAAAGCAGGGGTTATAGGTATTTCCTTGCCTGAAGTTGGTTCACCAGTAGGTAATAGTCAAATGTTTTGGTTGACACCACCAAAATTTTTACTTAATTAGGGTTTGCTGAAAAAGTCTTTTGGTAGGGGTAGGAGACAACCCACCCCTACTGCTCCTAGGAGGGGAAGACAGGAGACAGGAGACAATCCACCCCTAACCCCTCCCAGGAGGGGAGAAATGGGAATGAGCGAGGAGGTAGGAGCTAAGTTTTCTCCCAAGATTGTTCTGCCCAACTCTTGCCTAAAATACTAACATCCATGAGCGTTTTAGACTGAAATAGGCGCACTACAATTCTACCCCAAAAAGGTTAAAATCTTTATATGTCAATGCTTTTAGATTTAATCAGCAAACCCTAATTAAACCAAATTCAAAAAAAAAATTAATTGCACAGCAGGGAATAGGAAACAGGGAACAGTGAAAAAAGTTTTCCTCTGTCTCAGGTTGATCATCAATATAAGTCAAATACTAGCTCGTTCCTTGCTATATATTTGATAGTCATTTTAGCTATAAGTTATCAGTTAATAGTTAACATTTGTGGCAAAGAAGACTGAAAAATAAAAATATAGGTTCAAATAATTACCTAAAATTCAAGAATCCAATAGCAATACTACAGGAAAAAATATCCAAGAATAGACGTGGTTGGCATTTTAAATTAACCCACAAACTCTGTGACTGGGCAGACAATATTTTTGTTGAATATATTAACTTTAAATCATGATAAGCGACGAATTGTGAGAAAGCAATTTTTAGACTATGAAATAGATCGATATCTTAATGAAATACTTTCTAATATTTGCAGGAATTGAAGCCAATATTTGCAGGAATTGAAGCCAATATTATTTCTATGATTTAACGGTAGGAGTATCAATAGCCAGAATTATTAATAAATTATTGTCAAAACCACAACACAACTAAGCTAGTTGATAGTATAAGGTGACAATATTCTAACTAAGTAAAAGGTATAGTAATGTCTGTCGTCTGTATCGAATTTAAACCAGGTTTAGAAGGTGTTCCCGCTACCCAATCAAGTATCAGTCACGTCGATGGACAGCTAGGAGTACTGGAATATCGAGGCATTAATATTCAGGAACTGGCAAAAAAGAGTTCTTTTCTGGAAACAGCATATTTATTAATTTGGGGCTATCTTCCTAGCAAAGAAGAATTAGAAAGCTTTGAGTATGACATTCGCTATCACAGAAGAATTAAGTATAGAATTCGGGACATGATGAAATGTTTCCCAGAAACTGGACATCCAATGGACGCTCTACAGACTTCAGCAGCAGCTTTAGGTTTATTTTATTCTCGCCGTGCCCTTGATAACCCAGAATATATTAGGTCTGCAGTCATCAGGTTACTGGCAAAAATTCCAACTATGGTAGCTGCTTTCCAGTTAATGCGTAAAGGTAACGATGCTGTACAGCCAAAAGATGACCTGGACTATGCAGCCAACTTCTTATATATGCTGAATGAACGGGAACCCGATCCATTAGCAGCACAGGTATTTGATGTTTGTCTGACCCTCCATGCTGAACATACTATTAATGCTTCTACATTCTCAGCTATGGTAACTTCTTCTACTTTGACAGATCCTTATGCAGTTATAGCTTCGGCAGTGGGAACTTTAGCTGGTCCACTACATGGGGGTGCTAATGAAGACGTTATTACTATGTTGTCCGAAATTGGTTCAGTAGAAAATGTTAGGCCATATCTAGAAAAATGTTTGGAGACTAAGGCCAAAATTATGGGTTTTGGTCACAGAGTCTATAAAGTGAAAGACCCACGAGCTATTATTCTTCAGGAACTGGCAGAAAAGTTATTTGATAAGTTTGGCTACGACAAATATTATGAGATAGCTTTAGAGATGGAAAAGGCTGTAGAGGAAAAATTAGGCCACAAAGGAATTTACCCAAATGTGGATTTTTATTCTGGTTTGGTTTATCGAAAATTAGGCATTTCTAGCGATCTATTTACACCAGTATTTGCTATAGCTCGTGTAGCTGGTTGGTTAGCTCACTGGAAAGAACAGTTAAAAGAAAATCGGATTTTTCGTCCTACACAAATTTATACAGGAGAGCATAATATTTCTTATACTCCTATTCAAGAACGTTAAGTAGGGTTTGCGTATGGAAAGTCTTTTTGCTGGGGATAGGAGACAGGAGACAGGAGACAGGAGACAGGAGAAATGGGAATGAGCGAGGAAGTAGGAGTAAGAATTGTCCCAATATTGTTCTGCCCAACTATGCGCCTAAAATACTAACTTTTTGAGCTTTTTAGACGTGATACCAGCTACTTTTTAAAGGCCCCAAAAAGACACTTTTCTTTATATGTCAATGCTTTTAGATTAATCAGCAAGTCCTAAGTATTTAATAATTCATAATGGATAATTCAGAAATTGTTTTTTCAACTGTCGCCGACATGAAATGCTACGGGACATGAAAAGTGTAACTCCTCTGGAAGAAAGAGTATGACAGAAGGAACCAAAAACGCATAGGTGTGTAGCATAGATTGTTCATCCTGCACAGGATCTCAAGAGCAGCTTCGGGAAGATGTCAAAGATGTGACTAAAAGTAGCTATTAGCAGGAAACAATTAATGATTTTTTTTTAACCTATGAATATTTTTGCTTCTGTCTTTGTAATCAGCTTTCTCGTACTAGCAGTGGGATTTATCACCCAGAAGATTTTGATTGGGAGGGAGAGTAAATGGTCTTTTCCTAATATGAATAATCAAAATGTCAAAGACGACGAACTAGAATTAAGCAGTCCAACTCAAGAGTTGTTGTACTCCAAAATTCTGCTTTATACCAGTGCTGTTGGAATTATGGGAGGATTAGTTGCTACAGCTTACTACTTTGTTTTAGAACACTTTTTGGAGTTTGTCTGGGAAACAGGGAAGCACTACTTCACAGGAATTTTCCCGGATTGGTTCCCAGCATGGAACTATACCTGGATTGTATCAACAATTGGAGGGTTTGGGGTTGGCTTGTGTCTCTATTTCTTTGGTCAACCAGGAGAAATGGCAAAGGTGATTGATAAAATTCACGATCCTGGCCGTTTGGAACCAAGTCAAACACCAGGAATGATTGCCACATCTTTAGTATCAATTACTGCTGGTGGAAGTTTGGGACCTGAAGCACCCCTGGTACAAATTAATGGTAGTTTAGGAAGTTGGATTGCAGAGAAACTGAATTTGACTCTCAAGGAAACACGAGTTCTGACCTTTTGTGGTATGGGTGCAGCATTAGCAGCATTCTTTGGCGATCCGGTTGGAGGCCCGTTATTTGCTCTGGAGATTCCCCATCGTCGCGGAATTCAGTATTATGAAGCAATTATTCCGGCGGTTGTTGCAGGGATTTTTAGTTTTGGTGTGTTTCGGTTTGGCACTGGGTTAGAAATTGGAGGTATCTATCGCTTTGACTACTTTGATAGTATTCCTGCTTTGAGTTGGCTCAATCTTCTGGAAGCTGGAGTTCTAGGAATAGTTGGTGGTTTAGCTGGAATTTTGTTTATTGGAATTTTTCGACTCACAGAGTTGGCCATCCAACCTATTGAAAATAGGCATATTTGGCGAGCAATTTTTGGAGGATTGGGGATTGGTTGGTTGGCAGTTTTATATCCTCAAACTCTCTTCTTTAGCGAGCAGCAAATTGAAACTCAATTAATTGAGCCAGCTACTACACTTACAGTTGTAACGTTACTCGGAATTTGTCTGGCTAAAATGATGGCCATTAGTTTTACCATTCATGGTGGATTTCGAGGGGGTTTTATCTTTCCCCTATTTTTTACGGGAGCAAGCTTAGGGTTAGCTATCAGTTTTTTAATTCCAGGAGTACATCCAACTATTGCAATGTTATGTTGCATGGCTGCTATTAATGTATCAATTACTAAAACTCCGATTAGCACCTCGATTATTTTGAGTGTTTTATCTGATACATCGATAATTCCGATTATAGCGGTCGCTAGTTTTACCAGTTTTATATTGACTAGCAGTATTGGTTTGTTAAGAACTCAACGCCCTAGAAAACAAGTCGAAAATCCACAGTGCCTTATTAAAACAGCACTACATGAATAGGGAGTTTCATTAATTGATAATTATTGAAGAAGGAGACAGGAGACAGGAGACAGGAGACAGGAGGAAAATTACATGGGGATTCGCTCCCCCAAGTAATGCGTGAACACCCCCGTTGACGGTGGGGTATTAAACCCACAAAGAAAATGATAATTAATAATTCGGTAAAATATATAATTAGGGTTTGTTGAAAAAGTCTTTTTGTTGAGACAGGAAGTAGTTAAGAGTCAGGATAAATAGGGAGTTATAGAGGAAGTATTCAAAAGAATAATATCCTGATTTTTCTGCCAAACTATGCGCCTAAAATACTAATTTTTTGAGGGTTTTAGACGTGATACCAGGCACTTTTCAAAGGCACAAAAAGGCACTTTTATTCATAAGTTAATGCTTTTGTAAGCCCTAATTATAACTATTAAATCTGACATTATATAATTTGATAAACCAAACCTATATCCATGAATGAAACTATTACTATAAGTCTAGAAAAAATTTGTGTATCAACTGATTTTCCTTATGGTGAAGCTTGGATACCAGATGAAGATAAAAATCTACTACAACTTAGTTCCAGCTATTATATTGATTCCGGCTTTGGCAACAAGGATTTAGAACAATTTTGGGTTTGTAGTCAAGATTTTATATTATCTAGGGGTGAAGGCTTACCAGGACGAGTTTGGTTATCAAAACAACCGGAATGGATTATAGACGTAACTATCGAATCTGAGGGATATTTTTTACGCAATCAAATTGCGAAAGCTTTTGGAGTCAAAAGTGGCTTTTCTGTACCTGTAATTACACAAAATAAAGTTTTGATAGTGTTGGCTTTTTTTACGGCACAAACTCATTCTAAAGATACAAAAATTATAGAAATAGCAACAAGTCAAGCCGAAAGTTTAGGAAAGTTTCTATTACATTTATAATAGATATCTCCAACAATAAAAAATTAAATCAATTATCGTACAGAAATAATCAATTATTTCCCTCTATTCCCTATTCCCTCTTTTGTAAGTTTATAGACCAATATTCATTACTTAATTCACTTGGACATTTGAAAAGTGTCAACCTCTTTTATCAATTATCAATTATCCATGCTCTATAAAAATATCAGGTTTAGCTAATCCCAGAACCCTATCTTTCTGATAAAATCAACAAGCAAAGTAATAATACTTATTGAAGCCTACTCTAAATGAATTCAGGAATCGATCTACAAAGAACATTTATTCAAGCTCTCGTAGACTTGGGCCTATCTCCAGAAATAGCCAGAACCGTTTGGCTACCATTACCCATGTTATTAATGATTGCCGCTGCTACTGTTAGTGTTCTAGTAACAGTGTGGCTAGAGCGAAAAATCTCCGCAGCAGCTCAACAAAGAATTGGCCCAGAATTCATTGGTCCTTTGGGAACTCTAGCACCTTTAGCTGATGGTTTGAAGCTAGTTTTCAAAGAAGACGTTGTTCCTTCTAAAGCAGATCCTCTACTATTTACTCTCGGCCCTGTAATAGTAGCCATCCCAGTATTTTTGTCCTATCTAGTAGTTCCTTTTGGACAAAATTTAATCATTACAGACCTGGGGGTAGCAATATTTTTATGGATAGCTCTTTCCAGTATTCAGCCCATTGGTCTGCTGATGTCTGGCTATGCCTCCAACAATAAATATTCTCTACTAGGAGGTTTACGAGCAGCAGCACAGTCTATTAGTTATGAAATACCTTTAGCTTTAGCTGTACTGGCAGTAGTGATGATGTCCAATAGTCTCAGCACAATTGATATTGTTGAGCAACAATCAGGCTATGGCATTTTAGGATGGAATATTTGGAGACAACCAGCGGGTTTCCTCATTTTCTGGATATCAGCATTGGCAGAATGTGAAAGACTTCCGTTTGACCTTCCTGAAGCAGAAGAAGAATTAGTAGCGGGATATCAAACAGAATATACAGGGATGAAATTTGCCCTCTATTACTTAGCGTCTTACATCAATTTAGTTCTATCTGCTCTGTTTGTGGCAATTTTATATTTAGGTGGTTGGGAGTCCCCTTTACCAGTTGGACTTCTCAGTGACTGGTTGGGAGTAAGTGAAACAACTCCGTGGCTACAAATAATTACTGCTACTTTGGGCATTACTATGACATTGCTCAAAGCTTATTTTCTAGTATTTATTGCTGTTTTATTACGTTGGACATTACCAAGGGTTAGGATTGACCAATTATTAGACTTGGGATGGAAGTTCCTCCTACCCATCGCTCTGGTAAATCTACTATTAACTGCAGCTTTAAAGTTAGCCTTTCCATTTGCTTTTGGAGGATAAATCCATAGCTGATTTTAGACTTTTAGATTAAACTGTATCAAAAATCTAAAATTACTTTTGCTAATTAATTAGACTTCCTAGGAGAAAACGCCATGCTCAAATTCCTCAATCAAGTAGGCGAATACGCTAAAGAAACTTTTCAAGCTGCTAAATATATTGGTCAGGGTTTATCTGTAACTTTTGACCACATGAGCCGTCGTCCTATTACTGTACAAT
Source organism: Okeania sp. SIO1H4 (assembly GCF_010672695.1). NCBI lineage: Bacteria > Bacillati > Cyanobacteriota > Cyanophyceae > Oscillatoriales > Microcoleaceae > Okeania > Okeania sp. SIO1H4. The sequence goes on along the minus strand of NZ_JAAHGB010000064.1, from coordinate 28,204 downwards.
ACCCCTACGAAAAACTTATTCCTTCTGAAAGATTTCGAGGCAGAATTCACTTTGAATATGACAAGTGTATTGCCTGTGAAGTTTGTGTAAGGGTTTGTCCGATTAATTTACCTGTAGTTGATTGGGAATTTAATAAGGAAAGCAAAAAGAAAAAGCTCAAACATTACAGTATTGATTTTGGTGTTTGTATTTTCTGCGGTAACTGTGTGGAATATTGTCCAACTAACTGTTTATCCATGACGGAAGAGTATGAATTAGCAGCTTATGACCGCCATGAGTTGAACTATGATAATGTGGCCTTGGGACGATTACCATATAAGGTAACAAATGACCCAATGGTAACTCCTATGCGAGAATTAGCTTACTTACCTAAGGGAGCGATAGACCCTCATACAGTTCCTCAAAATGCACGTCGCGCTGGTCTTCGTCCGGAAGAAATTCTTGAACAAATGGAAGCTGAAAAACCAGTGGCAGAGACTACAGAAAAATAGCTATTAGTTTATTAGTTATTTAGTTGTGAAGTAATATTCAGCTATTAGCGGTCAGCTCTTCCTTTGGAATGCTACGCAAACAGCTTTTGAATGAATGAAGCAAGCATTCGTTGAACTTCTACTAAATTTTCAACTCTATAGAGGGAAATGTAGATGTGGCTCGATAAACTGCTAAGGTTAAGTGATGGGCTTTTACCCATAATTTTAATTTTTTGAAATCTCTCAATTGCTTTTTTCTCCTTTTTTATAAGGTAATAACCCCAATAGCTGATAGCTGATAGCTGATAGCTGACCGCTGAATGCTTACGTTTAATAACTAATAGCTAATAGAATTCAAAATAAACAAATCTCAAAAGGAATAAAAAGTGGATTTAGCACAAGGAGTTCAATTTGTTTCATTTGCTTTATTAAGCATAATGATGATTGCTGCTGCTTTGGGAGTAGTGTTATTTTCTAATATTGTCTACTCAGCATTTTTGTTGGGTGGAGTATTTATGAGTATTTCTGGTTTATACCTTTTATTAAATGCTGATTTTGTGGCTACTGCCCAAGTTTTGATTTATGTTGGAGCTGTTAATGTCTTGATTTTATTTGCAATTATGCTTGTAAATAAACGAGAAGATTTTAAAGTTTTGCCTAATGCTTGGTTTAGAAAAATAGCTACAGCTTTAGTTTGCGTTGGTTTATTTGCCCTACTAAGTACCATGGTATTGTCTACTTCTTGGTCAATTCCTGGTGCTAGTGTTGCTAATACAGAAAGTTCAATTGTTTTAATTGGTAGACACTTTTTTAGTGATTTTTTACTTCCTTTTGAACTTGCTTCTGTGTTTTTGTTAATGGCAATGGTGGGTGCTATTATTTTGGCTCGTCGAGATATTTTGCCTGATGAAGTACCGACTGAGATTCAAACACCTGTTTTAAGTTTACCAGAACGTCCCCGTGAATTAGTGTCTAGTTCTAGTGAAATTTCTAATAATTAAATTCAAAGAGTTGATAAGTTTATGCAATTGCAACTGGAGTATTTTTTGTTATTAGCCGCAGCACTTTTTTGTATAGGTATTTATGGTTTAATTACCAGTCGCAATGCAGTTAGGGTGCTGATGTCTATTGAGTTACTGCTTAATGCTGTAAATCTAAATTTGATGGGTTTTTCTAATTTCTTAGACCCCCAGAATATTAAAGGTCAGGTATTTACTGTGTTTGTAATTACTGTTGCTGCTGCTGAAGCGGCTGTTGGTCTAGCGATAGTTCTTGCAATTTATCGTAACCGTGACACGGTAGATATGGAACAGTTTAATTTATTAAAGTGGTAATTTTAAGGTAAGCATTCACCTATTAGCATTCAGTGTTCAGCTTGAGTTGATAATCTTTGAATGCTTACTTTTTAATACTATAAAATGTTTTGTTTGAGCAGTTTTCAACGTCTTCCTGTGCATCTGGATTTCAAGAATTTAGAATTTAGAATTTAGAATTTAGAATTTAGAATTTAGAATTATCTCTCCTTTAAAACTGATAGGATTACTCAAAGGAAATTTTTTCTTTTTATCCTTTTAAAAGAGGAGGATTTCAACCACAATTTTTCGGTAACTATTTATTGTCGAAAAAAATTTTTTTAATACTATGTAAAGAAATATAATTTTATTTACTGAAAAATATTAAGCTTCGTTACTAAGCTGCAACATAAAATAATTTCCGTGCTACCGTTTCTAATCAGAAACAAGCTCAAATAATTTAGGGGAGGAAAAAACTTTGAATTCAGAAATTAAAAAATATCCATCTTGTTCTTTACATCAAGATGTTAGTGAATATGTGGCTGATTTACAATTTCACATGACTTTACACGCTCGTAATTTAGTTCCTTCTCTTAATCAAGCAAAAGATGGTCGCGAGGAAATGTTGCAGCAAACTCAAGCTCATTTTGAAAAGTTGATTTCTCGACAGACTCTTTAATTTTTTTTATATTTATTTTTATTTAAAAACCCAGTTTCAATTAGGAAAAGAGATTGGGTTTTTTAGTTTTTTGTATTAATTCTTTAGTTCAGAAAATATAGCAATGTGCTCTCAAGTATTTACAACTTAGCTCTATTAAGTGCAGTCTAGAAAAGGTATACAAAAAATAATGTGTAAATATGCCAGAGCGCATTGCTATACCTATACCAGGACTTACGCAAATCACACCATTTGTAGGGGTTAATGGCTGTTAACCCCTATAAATGGTGTGTAATTTTGTCTTTTGCGTAAGTCCTGTATACCTGATAGCGATGATTTGCAACAAAAAGCGATCGCCCAGTGCACTGGAAGTCTATCGCTCCTAAAAATAGGACAAAAGAAAATTGTTGTTTCTCATCTTCTCAAGATTATTCGCAAAACATCTGAGGTTTATGGGAAAAAAGCCCATCTCTAGTAAATGTTGCTGGCATAATTTTCAAGAAATATCAAATTAATCAGTCTGCTGACTTATCTTCAAGAATTTCCTACAGGTATATAGATATATATAGATATCTGAACAGGTTTAATTATCAGTTTGAACAATGAATTTAAAAAATCAAAACTTTCTGATTAATCTCCGCTCAAAATTTGCTGCATTAGCTCACGCAGTTCCAATACTTTCAGCGCTGTTACTCAATTTTGTGATATGCTCGACAGTAGTAAAATCTGTAGTAAGTTATTGCTCAATAGCAAAATCGAGCTGCAAATGCTTATACTGTCGTTAATTTTGTAGCGATCGCCCGAAAATTTTCCCAGCATAACTAACTAATTTTCTCTACCCTCTTTCATCATAAATTGACAAATATGTAATCATATGTATTTTTAGAACGAAACTAGCAGTCCCTCAAGCAATTGCAGCAATAATAACTGTAGAGGAACGAGCTATAAGAATGTCAAACCCCAAAAATATTGACTTGATAAATACTGCAAGAAAACTGATACTGATATAATCAGCCATAGAGACTATTCATAAATTAATGGTGTGATTTGAATTAAAAGCAACACCAAGTTTCTATTGCCTATTTTTAATAAATCGACTTTCTATTAGAAGCTGTAAATATAACAGTCTTATTTGAGTTGTACAGAAAAGATATTGAAATTAGGGAATAGCGGTGCGACTCTGCGAATGTTTTATTTGTCAAGGAAGGCGTACTAATAGAGAGATAAGATTTTCTGATTTTTTATCTATTTATTTTTGATTTGTTTACAAATCAATTATTTAAAACTGGTATATTATTATTTGTTTAAGTTCTGTATCATAACTCTTATTTTTGCCATAAAAAACATCAAAACCAATGCCATATTACATATCATCCAGGTTTATAGATAAACTAGCAGTTCATATTACCAAAAATTTCTTAGACTTACCTAGAGTAAGAATGCCTTTAATATTAGGAATACATGGACGAAAAGGAGAAGGAAAAACCTTTCAATGCCAATTAGTATTGGAAAAAATGGGAATTGAACCTGTCACAATATCTGGCGGAGAATTAGAAAGTAAAGATGCAGGAGACCCAGCACGTTTATTACGTTTACGTTATCGAGAAGCATCAGAAAAAATCAAAGTTCAAGGTCGAATGTGCGCCTTATTTATTAATGACTTAGATGCAGGTGCTGGTAGATTTGATGGGGGTACTCAATATACGGTAAATACTCAATTAGTAAATGCTACTTTGATGAATATTGCTGATAATCCTACTAATGTACAATTGCCTGGTAGTTATGATGAAACTCCCCTACATCGAATACCAATTATTGTGACTGGAAATGATTTTTCTACCCTCTATGCACCTTTAATTAGAGATGGTCGAATGGAGAAATTTTATTGGGAACCAAATCGAGAAGATAGAATTGGTATAGTGGGTGGCATATTTAAAACTGATGAACTTTCTGCCAGAGATATTGAGAATTTAGTAGATGAATTTTCTGACCAAGCTATAGATTTTTTCAGTGCTTTACGCAGTCGAATATATGATGAACAGATTCGTGATTTTATTCATCAAGTAGGAATAGAAAATATTTCCAAACGGGTAGTGAATTCTGTAGAAAAAATTCCAGATTTTCCCCAACCTAATTTTAATCTATCTCATCTTCTAGAATATGGAAAAATTATGGTTGGAGAACAACAACGTATCCGAGAATTGCGATTAGTTGAAGAATATAATCAATCTCGATTATTCGGTGGTGCTCAGGTAGAGCGGTCGGAAAAAGTTGCGCCAAATTCTAACTATTTATCTCCAGAAGTAACTATATCTAATCAGTTAATAGAAAATAGGGTTAATCATAACGTTAAAAATAATAATCTCAGTTCAGAAGTTAGAGAAAAAGTGCAACAAATTCTCCAAGATGGTTTGAAAATAGGAATGGAATATGCAGATAAGCGTAGATATAAAACTGGTTCATGGAAAAGTTGTGGAACAATAGATAGTCAGGGAGAAAAAGAGGTGATTAATGCTGTAGAAAATTGTTTAGCTGAACATCAAAATGATTATGTGAGGTTGATTGGAATTGACTCTAATGTAAAGCGCAGATTAGTTGAGAAAATTATTCATAAACCAAATTAGATATTTGAAGGAAGAAGGAAGAAGGCAGAAGGAAGAAGGAAGAAGGAAGAGGGGGTAAATATTGAAAAAAGGGGAAAAGGATAGAAATAAATATCTAAAATCAAAAAGCAGCTATTTTTAAGCATATCCTACTGACTCCTGACCCCTCCTAAATTTTAAAGTAAGCATTTAGCTATTAGCTGTCAGCTATCAGCAACAAGACTCTCTATTTTAGGACAGTGTTTAAATTAAAATAGACTTTAAGGACAAGGGAGCCAACTTTTGTAGTAATACCAAATTGAAATGAAGCTGCGTAGAATAATATTTAAAGCATAATTGACCACAGGTAAGTGTAGATAAATATAGATTGATTTAATGAATTTCAAATTCTATGCAACCTCATATAAAAATGGTATAAGACAATTAAATATTGCTTTTATCCTAAATAAAAAGCAATAGCTGATAGCTGATAGCTGACGGCTGAATGCTGGGTGCATCTCAATTAAGCGATAAGCAATTATATTCAACATTAGGTATGAATAGGGTGTATCTCTGTATGTGCAAAAATACTTTTTTCCAGTATATTCCCAGATGAGCTGTTGCCTTTCGGAGCTGTTGCCTAAAAGCGATGATTTTTTGGCTTTATTCACGCATTGAGATGCACCCTGAATGCTTACATTTTAACTATCTTTCTGTACAGAACTTTCATGCCAATCTTTTAATAGAAAATCTGATAAAACTGTAAACAAAACAAAGATAACTATTCCTAAACCTGTAGTTAAAAATAAAGCAGCAAACATTCTAGGAATTTCTAAGTTGTAACTAGAGATTAAAATTTGATAAGCAATACCGGAACGAGTCCCCCCTGTACCTGCAACAAATTCTGCTACTATAGCTCCAATTAATGCTAAACCGCCACTAATTTTTAACCCACCTAAAAAATAAGGTAAAGCACTAGGAAATCTCAAATAAATTAGAGTTTGCCAACGAGATGCTCCATATAGCTTAAACATATCGCTCAAATTTTTATCAACACTATTTAATCCCAAAGTAGTATTAGAAATAATCGGGAAAAATGCGACAATCCAAGCACAGAAAATTAAAGCTGCAAAAGTATTATTTTTGAACCAGATAATAATTAGAGGAGCAATAGCAACAATAGGAGTAGTCTGTAAAATTACTGCATAGGGAAACAAACTTCTTTCAATTAATTTATTCTGAGCAAATAACATGGAAATTAACACCCCTGAAACTACTGCTACTACTAAGGCAACAACTGTAATTTTGACGGTAATTAACAGAGAAGCAAATAATTGATTCCATTCCTGAATCATTGTCTGAAATACTAATATTGGACTTGGGAATAAATAGGGAGGAATATTCATTACTCTCACGGAAATTTCCCAGGTTAACAGTACTATAATTCCTAAAATTATTGGAGCAATAATCTCAAGAGAAAGTAGCTTATTCAGGATTTTATTTTGTGGTTTTGTTTGTGCTAATTGTTGTTTCTTGTTCTTATTAATTTCAGTAGGTATCATCAGAGACTAGATTCTATTATGTATCTGTAGTTTTTTTATAATACCAATTTATCTAAATGCGAAAGTTCCCATAGTTTACCTTAAAAAAAGAAAAATAAATTCATTATCTTAGTTCTTCCCAGAAAATGTTTGCCAGACCCTGTATAACTATAATGAATGATATTAGTAGACTAAGATTACTAAATTTTAATGCCACAAGCTAAGGTGTGAGTATAGTTAAGCATCTCAAGCTCATATAGATTTTGTTACCTTCTATCCAAGTGCAACAAAGCCTAAAATAACTCTTACGGTAGCGGAATTATCAAAATTACAGATATAAAATGCACTCACTTTCACAAATACTTTCACCTGACAGAGATATTAATCAGAAATTTGTATGAATGTGGTGCTTTGGAGAAAATACTGAAAATCAGTGAACCTATTCCACTATTTTTAACACGCTTATTTATTAACAGACTTATTTATTTAAGTAAAATGTGTTTGAAAAGCTGAATTTTTCGTTTTTAACTCTTAAAATATTTAGGACTTTTACTAAAAATCTGATTACTGGGATAGTTTCATGTCTTTTAAGATGTTTTAAACTAATTAACAATAAATAAGGTAAAAGTCTTAAATTTGGTTTTGACAACAATCTAATGACTTAATTTAATATTAGGTAACTTATAATCTTATAAATATAGTAGGACATTACAAATTTTTATTTATCTTTAAAATATCGGGAAAAGATCTGGAACACAAGGTAAGTTAGCGTGACTGTTGAATCCCGACCAGCAAAAAAATTAATTAGGAGGTTCTTGCTGTTCAACATATTCTTTGAATTTTTCAAGTGGCGTGCCACTACAACTAGAAATTTAATATAGCAGTTTTCGGTACATCAACGATCCCCCTAAAAAAGGAGGACTTCCGGTTTCCCCCTTGTCAAGGATAGGGTCAATTTATTGTCACTAGAAAAAAATTTATAGGGAGATGGGGACTCACCCCTAACCTCTCCCAGGAGCGGAATGTGGGGAGATTCTTATATTTGCTTGCACAATTTTTTGTATTTCTTATGAATATTCTCTGAGGACAAAGAATTAGTCCTGCCTTGTCAAGGGGGGTAGTAGGGGATCTCCAGCAGTGTAACTCACGCTTACTGAGAAATGTTATATCTGCTCGTCCAAAGCGCTTTTTTAGACCAAGAAACCTTGTGAATGGGGGTTAGACAAAAATTAGGCAAAAAAAGTCCTTAAATTATCAATCGAATTACTTTTGTTAATCTGAAAAAGGCCAATTATACTGATCTTACCTCTTAAATATCTATATCTAAATCCAAAGAATTATATCCCAGGAAAAAAATGACTTTATCCTTCAAGCAATTGACTTTATATTTTTCTCTACTATCTATTGGTGGTGGCACAGGATGGTTGGGTCATCGTTATATCGAAGCCAAAGGTTTGACCATAAACTCTAATGTAATACCTGTAGTCAAGCAGCAACCGCCAGATTACCCGTCACCTTCAAACTCTGAAAATACTCTACTTGAACCGACTAACTATAACTTTATTGCTCAAGCAGTAGAAAAAGTAGGTCCAGCAGTAGTCCGTATTGATGCAGCTAAAAAGTTAACAACTCAAGTTCCAGAAGCTTTTCAAAATCCCTTATTTAAACGTTTCTTTGGGGAAAATTTGCCTATTCCAGAAGAACGCGTTAAACGTGGTACTGGTTCTGGAGTAATTATTAATTCTAATGGTCGCTTAATTACAAATGCTCATGTAGTTAGTGGAGCTGATACAGTTCAGGTGACACTGAAAGATGGTCGAGTTTTTGAAGGCCAGGTTAAAGGTGTAGACTCACTCACAGATGTGGCTGTAATTGAAATTGAGGCCACAGGTCTACCAGAAGTGTCCATTGGCAAATCAGAAAAATTAATTCCGGGACAATGGGCGATCGCTATTGGCAATCCTCTTGGTTTAGACAATACTGTGACGGTAGGAATTATCAGTGCTATTGGTCGTAGCAGTTCTCAAGTCGGTATTCCAGACAAACGAGTCCGTTTTATTCAAACAGATGCCGCGATTAATCCTGGCAACTCTGGTGGCCCACTTTTGAATGGCCGTGGTCAAGTAATTGGCATCAATACAGCGATTAGAGCTGATGCTCAAGGATTAGGATTTGCTATTCCGATAGAAACGGCAAAAAGAATTGCTGATGAGTTATTTGATAATGGGAAAGTAGACCATCCATTTTTAGGTATTTCAATGGTTGATTTAACGCCAGAAGTCAGAGATGAAATTAATAAACGACTAGACATGAATATTCAGCAAAATCAGGGTGTTGTGATTATGCGAGTTATAGAAGATTCTCCAGCAGCTAAAGCTGACTTGCGTCAAGGAGATGTGATTCAGAGAGTAGGTGGAGTGGCAGTTAAAAGTCCAGTAGAAGTTCAGCAACAGGTAGAACAAAGTTTAGTTGGAAAAGATTTAGCACTGGAAGTAATTCGTAATCGTAAGATTGCTACAATTCTCGTGAAACCCGATACTTTTCCCCTCTCAGTTGAATCGGAATAAATTTTGATTATGATTGAGGAGTCAGTCCTCAGGAGTCAGTCCTCAGGAGTCAGGAGAAAGGAAGAATTGAGTATGGAAATTATCTAGGGGTATTCCGTGAAAGGTATGTATTGAGTAGAGGTAGTTTTACGATAATGGTATAACCTGATTTCATATTGTAGCAGTTTAAGGGAAGGTGAAGACATATCAAAAGCTGAAAACTCAGGTAACGCCAGATTGTTCCTTCTACCTTCTTCCTTCTGTTATACATCTAAGTAGGATGTCATTATCATCAAAATAGTAGGGACGTTCCATGGAGCGTCCCTACAAAGGTTTCAGAAGAAGTTTGTATAATTTTTGGAGATATAGCGCTACGCGCAAGTTAGAAGTCAAAAGTCATGCATTCAGAAGTAATCTCTGACGCTCGTTTTTCCTAGGTCAATGCTCCGCAAACAGGGTTTAGTAGTGTCCTAACCTAAATCCGTAGTCCTATATCTGAGTTTTAAGCTTTTGATATGTCTTCACCTTTCCTTAGACTTCTATTATCTATTCAATTCAATATTTGACTATTATAGAAATACAGAAACTAAGTATTTTTTAAGTTTAACATTAGCTATTTATCAATATTTATCTTTTTCTTTTGGGTTTAAGATCCCGCCGTCTACACGGTATTTACAATTGGTTGAGGTTTGAGTCCCCATCCACTTCTTTCTTCTTCCTTCTTCAGCAAATATCAACTAAAACCATAAATTATGACAACTATTATTACCAGAACCCAATTAGAATTAACATTAACAGAAGTCGCAGGAACAATATTTTCTATTACTGGTAATGATACTTTTATTTTGACCGCTGACAATGGTCAAAACTTCTTTGTTGACCTTATAGATGAACTAAATACTTCAATCTTAGGCTTACAAATTGGTCAATCAATCACAGTAACAGGATTTATAAATTTAGAAGATAACCGATTAAATCTAATCAATACTATTCTGATTAACGATGATTCAACCAGACCTCCACCACCAATTGTCGGACTACAAACTATATCTGGAACTGTTGGTTTTGTAGTTGACGATCGCCAATTTATTTTAAATTCTAATGGTCAAATATACTTTGTTAACTTATTAGATGAATTTAATGCTATAGCTTTAAATTTACAGCCAAATCAACCCATCGCAATTTCTGGAACTGTAACTCTAGAAAATGGCAGAATAGATGTTAATAGTACCAGTATTATTGATGGTGTAAATATTCCTACTCCACCTCCTTTCATACCAGACGGTCAATTTCCACCAGGTTCCATTATTGGTAATAATACTCCTCAGTTTATTCAAGGCACTCCTAACAATGACACCGTTTTTGGACTAGGTGGTAATGATACAATTGATGGGCAAGCAGGTGAAGATAGTTTGTTTGGTAGTCCCGGGAGTGATAGTATTTTTGCGGGGATAGACAATGACACCATTTTTGGTAATGAAGGAGCTGATACCATTAATGGCGAAATAGGAGATGATAGTATTCTGGGCAATCAAGATAACGATCTTCTAGATGGTGGTGAGGGTAATGATACTGTTGTTGGTAATGAAGGTAGTGATGAGATAGATGGGGGTGGGGGTGATGATAGTTTGGTCGGCAATGTCGGTAGTGATAGTATTTTTGGTAATGATGGTAACGATAGTATTGGTGGGAATGAAGATAGCGATCGCCTTGATGGAGGGATAGGCAATGACAGTGTTGCCGGAAATGAAGGTAATGATACTATTTTTGGCAATGATGGTAACGATAGTATTTTTGGTAATAAAGATAATGACCGTCTGGAGGGAAATTCAGGTAATGATACTATTCGTGGAGGTAAGGGTAACGATATAGTTGATGGTGGTTTTGATCTTGATTTCATTTTAGGAGAGTTGGGCAATGATGAATTGAGTGGTGGAGAATCTGAAGATTTGATATTTGGTGGTAAAGATAATGATTTTCTTGATGGTGGTGGAGGAAATGATACCCTCAGTGGAGATTTGAGTAATGATACTATTGTTGGTGGTATTGGTGATGATTTGATTATTGGTGCAGGTCGTCAGTCTGGAGAAAATGAGATTGATTTTTTGACAGGTAGTGCGGGTGCTGATACGTTTGTTTTGGGTAATAGTGATGTTGCTTTTTACAGTGGTGCAGGTAGTAGTGATTATGGAGTAATTGTTGATTTTGATAATCTCGAAGGTGATGTAGTTATTGCCTTTGGTGGTGATGGAGTTGTGTTTAGTCCTTCTTCTATAGAGACTCAAGGAGGTACTGGAGTTTTTGTGGATGGGGATTTAATTGCGATTTTTATTGGTGTTACGGAATTGGAAGTTCAAAGTGGGTTGATTTTGATTTAGTAAGGAAGAGAGGATAGGGAGTTATATCATGTCCGGATGATTAGTTAGGGAAGAGTCAGTAGCAACTAACGATACAAAAGAATACACCTCCTTTTCATGGCGTGACCAAATTCTGGCCATGAGTCACGATTCGTTCTACGAGACTGGAAAACGCGAAGCTGCAGAGGAATGGCAAAAAGAAAATGACAAGGTATTTATTGAGGAAAAAGCGTTTGCCGATAAAGATATGCGTATGTTTGCATACACTTTTGGTAGTCGGAAATTGGAAGATACAAAGGATGTCTATTATGAGAATGATATGTATAATACATTGAAGTCAATCAAAGAAACTATCGACCCTAATTGCATCTTTTCTGCTGATGAATTTAGCTTAAGTCCAAATAATATCATGTCCGTTTATATCGTTTGTGTAAACCCAAGGGTGAATATCTACAGGAAATGATGGTTTTTTCTTGCGAGGGTAGCCTTCTTCCCTCTTCCCTCTTTCTTCTTCCTTCTTCCTTCTTCCTTACCTTTGCTATACAAGACCGATGCTACCGGACATGATATAAATAGTCGTAACAGCTTGCAAATAAAATAGGTAGTATTAATACTGCCTATTTAACCCACATTCCGCACTTCAAAATGTAGTACAAAAATACCGTAAGAAAGCCTAAACTCCAGACCAAAATTTGTAAGGACAATCTCGCGTAATGGTGAAAATATATATTTTTAATTTCTTCCTCCACTCCCCACACTCCCCTCTCCGCGTCCCCGTGTCACCGCGTCTCCGTGTCAAATCTTAAAAATCTCCCCCACTCCCCACTCCCTACTCCCTCCCCTTCATCCCTTGACCTGCTAACCATCCAGTTGTCCATGCGCTTTGAAAATTAAAGCCTCCTGTAACTCCATCAATATCCAATATTTCACCAGCAAAATATAATCCCTGACAACAACGACTTTCCATAGTTTTAAAATTAATTTCTTTCAAATTCACCCCACCACAAGTAACAAACTCTTCCTTAAAAACCCCTTTACCCTGAACTTGATATTTACCTTGAGTTAATTCTAAAATCAACTTGTTAATAGCTTTCTTTGATAACTCCCCCCAACGTTTTTGCGGGTCAATATCCGCGGCAATAATTAAACTTTCCCACAAACGGCGCGGTAGAGAAAACGGACAACTATTAACGATCGCTTTCTTTTCCTGAGTTTTAAGTGCTAATAACTGTGTTCTTATATCTTCTGAGTTAAGGTGGGATAACCAATTAATCAATAAATTAGCTTGATAGTCATTTTCATGGAGAAATCTTGCACCCCAGGCGGATAATTTCAAAATTGCCGGACCACTTAAACCCCAGTGAGTCAGAAGTACAGGTCCTATCTGTTTTAATTTAGCCATCGGCAGTTGTAAACAAACATTCTCAACCGAAATACCTGCCAACCCTTGGAAACGTCGGTCAGAAATCTTGAAAGTAAATAGAGAAGGTACAGGTGCCGCAACCTGATGACCCAATGCTTTTGCCCAACGATGACCAAGAGGACTACTACCAGTTGCTAGAAGCAGGCGATCGCATTCCACAATTTCTCCCGATTTTAATCTGATTTCAAATAAATTATTATCCCCCACCGTTGACTTTCGTGCTAAAGAAACCACTGCTGCACCCGTGCGAATATTCACACCTCGGTCTAATGCGACCCTAGTTAAACACTCAACAATTGTAGCAGAATCATTAGTAGTGGGAAACATCCGTCCATCTGCTTCTGTTTTTAACTGTACGCCCCTCGCAGTAAACCATTCCACAGTATCACGAGCCTGAAATTGACTAAATGCACCCCGAAGCGCTTTACTTCCCCTGGGGTAATTTTGAACAAAAATTCCTGGGTCGAAACAGGCGTGAGTAACATTGCAACGACCACCGCCAGATATACGAACTTTAGCCAGAGTTTGTCGCCCTGCTTCTAAGATGGTGACATCAGTGTGGGGGGTGCTGCAGGCGATCGCTCCAAAAAAACCTGCCGCTCCCCCACCTACAACTACAATTTTAAGAGGTGGGAAAGACATTTTAGGTGTTGCTGAATTAGTATATGATATTAATCTTGATTACTTAGGAGTCAGGAGTTAGGAGGGAAGAAAGAGGAGTAGAAGGAGAAAGTTTTTTGTTTGCTGGCGCACAACGCATGTTAACGTGTAAGCGGAACTGAGTTCTATGGCGCTCTTATCCGGACACGATATCATAGCTCAAATCACCAACCCCAACATTTTATACATATTAGACATCTCCAATAATAAAAAATAAAATCAATTATCGCAGATAAATCATCAATTCTTTCCCTCTACTCTGTACGGACGTTGCATGCAACCTCCCTACTTCCTACTCCCTCTTTTCCGGAGAGGTTTATTAGTTACTCCTCTACTGGTTCAAAATCATCTTTACCAACCTCGCAAACTGGGCAAACCCAATCATCAGGAATGTCTTCAAAAGCTGTTCCTGCTGCTATTCCTGAATCTTCGTCTCCTTCTTCTGGGTCATATATATATCCACAAGCATTACAGACATATTTTTTCATTTTAATCTATTCCTCTCTAATAGTTCACCTGGATTTTACAAGCTTGTGGGTTAGAGGTTCCACTGTCAGATTGCAAAGTTTTGTTAACTTTTTGGGTTGTCCTGCTCGCGTAATAGACATCTGGTAAAAATCAAAAATCAAATCAATTATCGTACAGAAATTATCAGTTCTTTCCCCCTCCATACCTATTCCCTATTCCCTATTTCCTCTTTTGGAGGAGATGTCTAGAAGAGATATATTTTTTAATTTCTTCCAAAACTCCCCACATTCCCCTCCCAGGAGTGGTTAGGGGTGGGTCCCCAAACTCCTCACACTATCTCTACCATTACTATGCACCACCACCACTTTTTGATGGTCTTTTACTCACTTCGGTCAAAGTAGACCAAAGCAAGAATGTTTTCCGGAATGTCTGTACTGTTAATTGTAGTTTTGGCTTTGTGGTTTATCTATCAGGATTTACGCATAACCACCACATATAGGGTGAACCGCTGTTCGCCCCTACAAATGGTGTATAATTTCGTATTTTGCGTAAGTCCTATCTATCTGAAAAATGGGAGATGAAGGGTAATTTTTACTACTGTCTTCTGACTCTTTTCTTCAAGATATCTAAATATGTGTTTTTACAGGTAGATGTATGAATTTAATTTGAATTTGCAACAATTACTAATTGTTAAATTAAATCAGCTTTGACCAGAATTTAATTCTAACAGGACTTACGCAAATTATTAGACAATACGCTATCCGTAGGGGGTAAATGCCTATCTGTAGGGGGTGAATGGCATTCTCCCCTACTAGATATAACGGTTCTGCGTAAGTCCTGTCTAAATAAAAAAAAACTAATAAAATAGGTAACAAATGGAAACTGAACTCACGCCCAATGGTAATAACTTGCTCGCCACCGATAATACAGAAGCGATCGCTCTTTCTCCTGGAGAACTCGCTAATTTTCCCGATGGGTTAGCTGCTCTTAGTGGCAACGATACAGTTACGGGGTCTTCAGACTCGGAATTCATCCTGGGAAACCGGGGTGAAGATAGCCTTATTGGGGGGGGAGGCAACGATACTTTAATGGGTGGGAAAGACAATGATACAGTAGAAGGTGGCAATGGTAACGACTTAGTTCGTGGCGATCGCGAAGCTGATGTTGTTAGAGGGGGCAATGGTGGGGATAGTTTATTTGGAGGCAAAAATAACGACCGCCTCTTTGGGGATGGGGGCAATGATATTTTATTTGGCGATCGGGATAATGATACTCTCAGTGGTGGTTTGGGACAAGATACTCTCAATGGTGGAGCAGGTAGCGATGTATTTGTCTTAGAAAATGGTGCAGGTGTGGATGAAATAGCTGACTTTGAAAATGGTATCGATATAATTCAACTACCCGATGGTTTAAGTTTTGACAATATTAGTTTACAAAGTAGTCAGCAAAACACGGTGATTATTGATCGCCTCACTGGAGAAACTATAGCGCAAGTAAATAATGTATCTGTAGGGAGTCTCAGCAGTGCCAATTTCTTATTTGAACCCTCTTCAAATACTGAAACAGATAATCAAAATTTCATTAATAGAGTTGTCGAACTGACCAACCAAGAGCGCACTCAGTTGGGTTTGTCTCCCCTGAGTACAGATCCATTATTAGGTCAGGCGGCGCAAACTCACACAGAGAATATGGCACTGCAAGATTTTTTCGAGCATACAGGGTTAGATGGTTCTTCAGCAGGCGATCGTATTGAAGCTACAGGTTATGATTTTTCAGCTTGGGCAGAAAATATTGCGGTAGGGTATTTGACACCGGAGGAGGTAGTAGAAGGATGGATGAATAGTCCCGGACATCGCGCCAACATTCTAGATCCAAATTTGCAGGAAATTGGTGTTGGTTACTATTTCTTGGAAAACGATACTGGTAGCGTTAATTTCAACCATTATTGGACACAAGTATTTGGAACATCTTTTTAGATGGGTTGATGGGGAGATGGGGAGATGGGGAGATGGGGAGATGGGGAGATGGGGAGATTGGGTATCTTGAAGTATTTTCAATTATTGCCTCTATCCCATTTACTGGTGTTTGTTTCTAAACTGCAGCAAGATATGTTGGTGCCGGAGCGGCATACTTCGTAAACGAGCAATTTGGAAATCGTGGTTTTAACCCGATAGAAAGCTCCTCTGAAAAATCCACACGACTTTAGTCCATGGAGTGTCAAATAACAAAAGTAACGACTTCCTCTAATATCAGAAGTCGTTACCCAGAATCGATCGCCTCAATCTAGAAAATCTGAATAGATTTAGAAAAGACCATTATTGTTGTAATCGTCTAGAGCAGTGTGAATTAATTCACCGCCATTAGGCACAATTGGATTAGATTCAGTCCAGAAATCAGAATTAGCTGGAACAGCATAAGTTGATGCCTCTAGGATGAGGTCTCCGTCACCAATACCATCCAAATTTTCATCTGGTGTATGCTCCTGAATCCACGCAATACCATTATCGATATCATCTGTTGGTGCTGGGTTAAAAGCAGTGAAATTCAACCAAGAAGCAACTAAGGAGCGATCGAGAGTGTACCGCTTGTCGTTTTTCTGCTCTTTTTGCTTGGCAGCAAGAATAGATTTGGCTTCGTTGAGACTGTAGAATATAGTGCTTTCACTCTCATCGGTAATACCATTCCGGTTGTAGTCACCCACAAGAAGTCCTGTCTGGTACGTTCCACTTACTGGATCGAGTACCTGTGGTGCTTGCTCAGATGCTGAATAAGGTGCTAACAAAAGGTCTCCTGATGGGAAACCAGAACGTTCTGCAAAGCGACTGTCATTTTCCGGGTTGCCATCCCAAACTTCAGTCCAGTTCACCCAGAATCCTGGTGTGCGAACTCCTGGGCCTTCAATTCCCGTGTAGGAACTGGGGTCAGTAGCTTCAACTTGACCTTGACCGTTGGAGTGGTCGCCTGTGACTGTTCCGAGGTTTTGATAGCTGCCAGTGATGGCAGTTCCGGTTAATTCGTAAATCCAGGTTTCATTGGGAGCGAGAATAGCATCACCATCACCGTCAACAACTAGATTGGTAATCACACCTTGTGGATCGTCGATAAGATTAATATTGGAAAGGTTCAAGTTACCATCATTAGTTACTGTGTAAATCCAAGAGATCGACTCTCCTGCGGAAACCCCAATATTATCGCCTGTAACAACTCCATCGGTGGTTACTTTCTCAAGGGTAATGCTAGGATTTTGGACTACATCAACGGTTTCATCATCAGTCTTAGGTTCGGTTTGGTCAGTATCACCAGTTGCGACGTTAACTAAATCTAAGCCACTATCGAAATCTGCTTGAGTGACTGTGTAGGTTGCGGTGTATTTCCAGGTTTCACCTACATCTAAGTTATTATCCCCATTACCATTATTCGTAAGAGTTGGGAAAAAATCATCAGTAAGATCGTCAGGAGTGAAGTTATCGTCGCTGAGAGTAAACCCAGTTAAAGTTTGGTTGCCACTGTTAGTTACCGTATATATGTAAGTAATAACTTCTCCAACTTCATCCACTTCACTAACATCAGCTTCTTTGAGCAGTAAGAAATCTGCATCTTCCAGGACATCAACTTTTTCATCATCGGTTTTAGGGTCGGTTTGGTCACTATCAGCAATAGCTACGTTGACTAAATCTGCTGCACTATCAATATCCGCTTGAGTCACTATATAGGTGTAAGTACCTGTTGTTGTTTCTCCTGGAGCTAGGGTTGTGCTACTCAGAGTAATAGGAATGTCATCAAGAGTTTCATCACCATTAGTTGCATCTCCGTCATCGGGAGTAAAGTTGTCGTCGGTAACAGTGACATTGTCTAAAGTAACATTGCCCGTATTTTCCACTGTATATTTGTAGACAATCTGATCCCCAGCAGCATCTACCTCAGTTAAATTAGCTTCCTTGAGAATTGAAAGACCAGGATTTTGTACTACATCTACTGTCTCATCATCCTCTGTGGGTTCGGTTCGATCGCTATCAGCAATAGCTACGTTGACTAAATCCGCTCCACTATCAATATCTGCTTGGGTAACAGTATAGGTGTAAGTGCCAGTTGTTGTTTCTCCTGGAGCTAGGGTTCTGTTACTCAGAGTAATAGAGATATCATCAAGAGTTTCATCACCGTTAGTTGCATCTTCGTCATCGGGAGTAAAGTTGTCGTCGGTAACAGTGACATTTTCTAAGGTGACATTGCCTTCATTTTTTACCGTATATGTGTAGACAATCTGCTCTCCAGCAGCATCTACCTCAGTAACATCAGCTTCCTTGAGAATGGAAAGACTAGGATTTTGGAATATTTGCACCTGTTCATTATCTTTCTGTGGCTCTGTTTCTTCGCTATCAGCAGTAGCAACGTTAACTAAAGAAGCACCAGTGTCAATTTCAGCTTGAGTCACCGTGTGGGTTGCAGTATATTTCCAGATTTCACCCACATCTAAAATTCCATTGCCATTATCGCTGCTAACATCAAATGTAGGATTTAAATCATCCCCTGGATTAGTTGGTGTAAAGTTATCGTCGCTTAATGTAACGTTAGTTAAGCTTTGGTTGCCTGTGTTTTTAAGGGTGTAAGTGTAGGTAATGACCTGACCAGCAGTACTGACTATAGAAACATCTGCTTCCTTGAGAATTGAAAGACTAGGTTGTTGAATTACATCAACAGTTTCATCATCCTCTGTTGGTTCGGTTTGGTCACTATCAGCAATAGCTACGTTGACTAAATCCGCTCCACTATCAATATCTGCTTGAGTCACTGTATAGGTGTAACTGCCAGTTGTTGTTTCTCCTGGAGCTAGGGTTGTACTACTCAGAGTAATAGGGATGTCATCTCCGTCATCGGTAGTAAAGTTGTCGTCGGTAACAGTGACATTTTCTAAGGTGACATTGCCTTCATTTTTTACCGTATATGTGTAGACAATCTGCTCTCCAGCAGCATCTACTTCAGTAACATTAGCTTCCTTGAGAATTGACAGGTTAGGATTCTGGTCAATCGTGACTGTCTCATTATCGGTCTTGGGGTCGGTTTCCTCAGTGTCAGCAGTGGCAACGTTAACTAAAGCTGTTCCACTGTCAATATCATCTTGGGTGACAGTGTAACTGTAGGTATATTCCCAGGTTTCACCTACATCTAATACTTCATTACCATTAACATCGCTACTGGGAACGAATTCGGGGTCGAAGTCATCATTTGAATTGTCAGGAGTGAAGTTGTTATCAATGAGGCTGACATTAGTTAAGGAAACTGTGCCAGTATTTTCTATGGTGTAGGTGTAAGTGATGACTTGTCCTGCTGTATTTACTTCATTAATATTGGCTGTTTTTAGCAGTAAGAAGTCAATGTCTTGGAGTACATCTACCTTAGCATCATCTGTCTTTTTTTCAGTTTCGTTGCTGTCAGCAGTAGCAACGTTCACCAAATCTGCACCACTGTTAATATCCTCTTGGGTAACAGTATAGGTATAACTGCCAGTTGTTGTTTCTCCTGGAGCTAGGGTTGTACTACTCAGGGCAATAGGGATATCATCAAGAGTTTCATCACCATTAGTTGCATCTCCGTCATCGGGAGTAAAGTTATCGTCCATGACCGTAACGTTAGTCAAGGTTTGGTTGCCTGTGTTAGTTACTGTATATGTGTAAGTAATATCAGTTCCAGCTACCTGTACCTCAGTAATATCAGCAGTCTTGACAACAGCCAAATTTGGCTGTTGGAGTACCTCAACGGTTTCATCATCTTTCTTTTCCTCAGTTTCGTTGCTGTCAGCAGTAGCAAAGTTCACCAAGTCGGAACCATCATCAAGATCTGCTTGGGTAACAGTGTAAGTCGCTGTGTAAGTCCAACTTTCATCAACATCTAAAATTTCATCACCATTACCATCATCAGTGAGAGTAGGGTGAAAGTCGTCACCTGTATCAGCAGGGGTGAAGTTGTCATCGCTCAGGGTAATTCCAGTCAACGGTACATCACCATCATTGCTGACTGTGTAGGTATAGGTAATTACCTGTTCCGCAGCATTCACACTGGTTACATCTGCTGTTTTGGTAACTCCAATTGCTGGAGTTCCCTCCACATTAACTGTGGCAGGCAGTATCTGAGTCGGTAAGTTCTTCAAAGTTGCCACCAGAGGCACCATTATTACCAATGGCATCTGCTGTATTAATAACTGTACCTTGAGCAGACAGTTGAACTTCTTCATAGAAAATTACGGTTGCACCTGGTGCCAAATCATTTGCGTCTCCCTCACTATCAAGGTCTCCATAAAGACTGTCAAACCCAGAGGTAAATTCGTTGCCATCAAAATCAATGACTTTCAGAATGGAAGCATCGGTTAAAGTAAAATCATCAGTTGTATCGCCTGGTGTTCCATTATCATCAGTCCAATCTAAATCAAACAGTTCGGCAGTACCGTCGTTAGTAACTTCATAGTAATAACGCACCGTATCACCAGAGGTTACAGTCAACTCTTCAACACTGGAATCAAAACTACCACCTTGGGAAGTAACTGTTTTCTGGATATCCAGTAATGGATCGCCAGCACCGATAATTTCACCAATTTTCATGAACGGAATAGTTTGTTGACCAGTATTAATCGTGTCATCAACAGCCTGTCCATCAGCAAAAACAACACGGCCAGCTTCCAATTGACCTTGGAGATTACCAGTTGGACTACTACCAGGGTCTCCAGCAAGCAAGACATCAATCCGTAGCACAACCTTCTCACCTGCTTCGAGGTCATCTACCTGGACAGTTCCCAGTAACTCACTATCTGACTGGAAAAGAGTATTTGGAGGGGTACTAACCAGAGATTCACTAATCAATGTTGCTGTACTACCGCCATCATCCCTGATACCACTATCCAAGCCAAAGAAGCCTTCACCACGATTAGAGGTTGTACCATTATCACCATTTTCCACATCACCGTAGTTGACAGCAACATTGACAATATCAGCATGAGCTGCACCAGCCTGCCCTGTACTATTGGCCAAGAATCTGAAATCGAACTCGGCGGTTTGGACTGTATCTACAGTTGTCCCTTCCATTTCAATTTGGACAAGGTAGGTGACAATATCACCAAAGGCAAATTGACCACCTTCTAGGTTTTCGGTAATGTCATTAAAATCACCTACAGTCCGGTCGTTATATGCGCCACCCCCTGTATCGTGATTGTAAGTAAACGGCGCTGCTGCCGCAAAATCAGTATTCGCAAAATCTCCACCTGCCATCTGTATTTTCCCTTGGTTTACTTAATATTATTGAAGTTAAAATTATATCTTGACGTAAAATTTTTACTTTAAGTTTTAGATATAACTAGGTAAGCAGTATGGCATAAATTTTTAAAACCTGCAATAGTAATTTGCAATATATGCAATTAATTTTATATACCGAATTTTTCTATAAAAAAAAGTATTTAACATATTGTCATCCACATACTTCTGACTGAAGTCCCGAAAAAGTTAAATCAACTTCGGGACTCCCTACTCCTGCAAAGAAAAATTAGGTAAAAATTTTTATAATAATTGGGTCACGCAACCCCACCTTTTAAGGTGAAATATTTTTGGAAGTTTGCTCAAATACTTGTTACAAAAACAACTTCTAACTTCTAACTTCTGACTTCACTATGGCACTAGCACCTTTATTTCCTATTTTACATCCAATATTAAAATCAGCTTTTCCTAATTGTTTATGGCAAGGAAATACACAAAAATCAGAAATTACTCTTACTTTTGATGATGGCCCACATCCAGAACATACACTTCAATTATTAGAAATTCTAGATAAATATCAGATTAAAGCTAACTTTTTTTGGTTAGGTATATGTATAGATCGTTATCCAGAAATAGCTAAAGCTGTATATGAAAAAGGTCATTGGATTGGTTTACATGGCTATGAACATATATCATTTCCTCAACTAACTCCTATTCAACTTAAATCTAGTTTAAAAAAAACACAGCTTTCTATTTATAATGCTTGTGGATTAGAAGCAAAATTAGTTTGTGATGTTCGTCCTCCCAATGGTGTATTTCTACCTCAAACTTTAAAGTTATTAAAGCAATGGGGATATCGAAATATTATGTGGAGTGTAGTACCTGAAGATTGGGTTAGACCAGGGATTTCAGTTGTAGTTAATCGAGTAGTTCAGCAAACCTCTAATGGTTCTATTATTGTTTTGCATGATGGATGTTATGGCGGTCAAGATGTGGCAAAAATAGCTGCTGAAATAATTCCAATTTTACTAGAAAAAAATTACGAGTTTATTACTATAGACAAAATGTGGCAAACCAATATAACGCTCCGTGCAATGTAAAAGTCAGTAGGGGCAAACGGCCGTTAGCTTCGCAGAACTATCTTTAACGCCCGTACAAAAGTAATCCCTAACTCTCGTTTTTTATAAATGTCCGCGCCCTTTGTTTCAACTGCTATAAAACAGATATAGCTTTTTCATTTGAAATACGGAAACAGAATCTTGCTAAAAAGGAAACAGTAAAGAAGAAAAACACTATTAAATAGTAGCTTTGCACAATAATTAATGGATACTCAATACAGAATTTTTTTCTAAGAAAAAATCTCAATCTAGATTTACATCTCATTTGGAAACGCTATATAAGTAAGTAACCAATAATTTTAAGGAAAGGTAATTGTTAATTATTAAAGCGTTGGTGATTTTGGCTATAATTTGTAAGCATTCAGCCGTCAGCAATTAGCAATCAGCTATTGCTTTTAGTTTTAGATAAAAGCTTTACTAATTGAGGCAGAATTTATACTTAACTATAAAATATGGTGCTCAACAGTCTATATTCATTAAAACCTCATCATAATAGCTGAGAGCTGACAGCTAATAGCTGAATGCTTACTATAATTTTGCTTTAATGACTATTGCCTAACTAGGGCTTGCGCTCATAAATATCAAAGTCTTTATAGATCAGGACTTACGCAAAGGCACTATACATAGTGTGTCAGTGCGTTACGCTACCGCTAACACACCCTACTAATAGCGTTAATTCGTAAGTCCTGTAGATAAAGGTAAATGCCTTTTTAGAACGTGAAAAAGCACCTAATTTTCGCCTTATAAAGCTGAAAAAATGAGTATTTTGGCGTATAGTTTTGCAGAGTTGGAAAAGGATGATTTTTCATTCTACCTCCTCTACAACTCCCTCCAAATCTTGAGTTTTAGCTACTCCCTACTCCCTGCCGAGCGCAAAAAGACTAGTGAAGCGCAAACCCTAACTATTAAATGAAAAGCATTTTATATTTTGTCAAGTTTAGATTGCATCCCTTGATTCACCAACGCCATTATTAATTGTTGAAATAAGCCTTTTATCGTAATCCCGGTTTAAACATTCCATAAAGCATTATTGAATTGACAAATGTCTAATAGATATCTCCAATAATAAAAAATAAAATCAATTATTCCACATCAATCATCAATTATTTCTCCCTACTCTGTACGGACGTTGTATGTAACGTCCCTACTACTCCCTCTTTTCTAGAGATGTCTAATAACAATGGAACTAAATATAATTTTCTTTGGTCAAAGATAAAATAAACTGGCTAGAATAAGTGTAAGTATTTTCTGCGGAATGCTGCGTAAACAGCTGTCAGCTATTAGCTAGCCTCATAAGGTCAGAAATGCGGACTTCAGCTATTAATTTTGGGAAAGGTAGAAGCAACCTTTGAAATTAAGAAATAATAAAAAAATTACTGTCAAAGTCTCATTTTTTTAGAATTCAAAAGTGGTGGAGGAAAATTAATGATAAAAATTTATAAATGGCATCCTGTCCTTGCTTTATTTATAGCATTAAGTACCATAATAAATCCCAAATTATTTCAGCATAAAATTATAAAACCAGCACTTGCTCAAACAACCTTAAAAGATATACAAAACCATTTTGCTCAAGCTTGTATTGAAGATTTATTAGACAAAAAAATCATATCTGGCGACTATGAAAGTCAAACATTTCGTCCTAATGCACCTGTAACTAGAGCAGAATTTGCTGCAATGATTACTAGAGCTTTTCCCGATGCAAAATTAGTACGCGATCCGGTTAAATTTGTAGATGTTCCTCAAAATTATTGGGCTTATAATGCAATTCAAAAATCTTATGAAACGGGTTTTTTATCCGGATATATTGGTAAGACTTTTAACCCTACTCTCAAGATTACAAGATGGCAAGTATTAACAGCTTTAAGTGAAGGATTAAATTATCGAAAAAGTACATCTGTAGAAAAAAATTTAAACACAACCTTTGAAGATGCAGAAGCAATTCCTGAAGAGGCAAAAAAATCTATTGCTGCAGCAACAGCCAAAGGTATTGTTGTAAATTATCCAAATGTGAGAAAACTCAATCCTAATCGAGATGCTACTCGCTCAGAGGTGGCTACTTTTTTATGTCAATCTATTGCAAATACTGAAACAAATAATGATAGTTTAGTTTCTAAAATCCCCTCAGAATACATTGCCAAAATTGATATAGATACTCAATCAACAACTACCGCAACTGCACCAGAAACTACTCCAGAATCTACGGCAAATACTAACTCAGAAACTACTCCAGAATCTTCTACAGAAAATACAGAACCACCAGGAATTGTAGAAAGGTTTGGCAATGGTAATTTACAAGCAGAAATTATTTACGAACAAGCAAATAATACAGATTTAGTAAGTAACTTAAATCTGAAAATTATCAGAGATGGAGAAATTATTTTAAATGAACCAATACCAGTTAAATCTTTAGCAGGTGACTCAGAATCTGACACTGAAATGGAAGTATTAGCAGGTAGATTCGTGAAAGTACAGTTACTAGACTTAGATGGAAATGGAGAATCAGAAGTATTAGTAGATTTAGTAACTATAAATAATAGTGATGTTGTATTTGATAGTGGTACTTATTCATTGATTTATCTCTACGAAGCAACACGAAATAAATATTCTATGTTGCGTCATTTCTGGGGAAATGTAAATTATAGACTTACAGATTTAGATCAAGATAATATTCCAGAATTTAAAAGTGTTGATGGTAGATTTGCTAAGGTATTTTCTAATATAAATGATGCTAGATTTCCCATTCGTATTTGGCAGTATCGTCAAGGAGAAATGGTAGATGTTACCAGGCAATATCCAGTACAAATAAATACTAGCGCTTCAGAACTTTGGCTAGAATTTTATCAGCGTTCTAGTCAAAATCAAAATGTCAAAGGAGTTTTGGCAGCTTATCTAGCAAATAAATATTTGTTAGGTCAAAAAGAAGATGGTTGGAAATTAATAGAAAAGGTATATCAAAACAGCGATCGCGAAGTATATTTTGATAGTTTGCGTCAATTTTTAGTAGATAAAGGTTATGATAGCGATCGACAAATTAGCGGAAATGTAGTTGTGCCTGAAAATACTGCTACAGAAAATCAAGAAACTGTCACCTTTGCGACTAATGACACGGAAGAAATTTCACCTCAAGTAACTACAGAAAAGACAGAAACAGAAAATACACTTCCACCAGAAACAACAGAAACAGATGATAACCCTGAAACACAAAGACCCGAAACTTCACCCCAAGCAACCACAGAAACAGAAAATACACTTCCACCAGAAACAACAGAAATAGACGACAACCCTGAAACACAACAACTCGAAACTTCACCCCAAACAACCACAGAAACAGAAAATACACTGCCACCAAGAACACTGCCAGCAAAAACAACAGAAACAGACGACAACTCTGAAACACAACAACTCGAAACTTCACCCCAAACAACCACAGAAACAGAAAATACAGAAACGCAGCCAGATATTAGTAACGATTTAGTGCTAGCACCAAGGTTAGTTCGCTCTCTATCTAATCAGCAAACAGATTCTGCTTTATCTGTAACCATTAGTTTTGATGGAGAAATATTAGCCAGTAGTCGCGGTCAAGATATCCTACTGTGGAACTTACAAACAGGCAAATTGCTAGATACTTTATCCAGTCATCAAGCTAATGTCCGCTCAGTAGCAATTAGTCCAGATGGAAAAACTCTAGCTAGTGGAAGTGGAGATGGTACAGTAAAATTATGGGATATTCCTACAGGAGAAATGCTCGTCAGTTTTTTGCATTCAGGGGTAGTAACTGCTGTTGGTTTCACCGCTGATGGCAGAGCAGTAATAGGATGCAGCGCCGATCGCGGAATGAAATCTTGGGATATTTATACAGGGCAACTACTGCACAGGATGAATGGTACTCAACCTATTGCTTTTGGCGCTGGTGGCCTGCGCATGGCAGCTAGTGGAGGGCCGAGATTTATTCGACTGTGGAATGCAGAGCAAGGGCAACTGTTGAAAAATCTTTCTATACCCAATACAAATAATAATCGTGGCATAGAAGCGATCGCTTTCAGTGAAGATGGGCAAACTATTGCTCATGCGATGAAGGGAGAAAGTAAGATTTTAGTCTGGGATGTGGAAAGCTGGAAAGTACGTTATACTCTAGAAAAACATTCTCAGGCAATTAAGGCGATCGCAATTAGTCCAGATGGAAAAATACTTGCTAGTAGTAGTGAGGATGGTAATATTAATCTGTGGGATCTTGGTACTGGAAAATTGTTGAGAAGTATCAAAGGTGATGGTGCAATTGTTTTTAGTCCAGATAGCAAACAACTTGTAAGTGTTTCGCAAGATAATATTATTCAGTTATGGCAAATTTATGGGTCTGCGATCGAACAGTAAAATTATAGGTAGTCCTATAGATGTAGTAATATCAAATCCGCTCGGGTTCGGTATAAAAAAAATTTTCATCTTCATCCAAGAGCAAATGTTTCGCGCATTCTCTTTCCTCCTGACTCCTGTCTTCCCCTCCTAGGAGGGGTTAGGGGTGGGTTGTCTCCTACCCTTACCCATAAGACTTTTTCAGAAAACCCTAATTAGGGGTTTGAGTAAGGCAGCTATGTATCCCCCCTAACCCCCCTTTGAAAGGTTTTCCCCTATTGTCACCTTAATTTTATACACAAACGATGCTACCGGACATGATATTAAGGGATAATTTGAGTAATACTAATTCCCAAAAGTAATGCTATACTTAGGCAGCACTTCAGTTATTAAGTAATTAAAACAAGTTAAATCACTTTGCATGCTAATTTGAGCTAATTTAATATTAATTGTTCTTATGTTTACTTCTTCCCCACTCCCCTACTCACCTACTCCCCTACTCAAGAAAACGTAGAAAAGTTTTTGATAAATGGTATAAGTGAGAAAAGGAAAGGAAGGATTACTTTTTGCTGCAAGAGGGTTTGTTAAAAGAGGCAGAAAGTTGGTTGGAAAAAGCAGAGCAAAAAATTCTGGAAAAAGAGAGGGAGTATGTTGAGAAAAGTAGGAAAATACGAGAGAGAGAGTGACAAAAACTTATTTCTGGGTTAACAGGTGGTTTGGCGATCATGTCATTATTTGCTGTGTAGGCGGTGTGGCAATAGCAACGTGCGGAAAGACAAAGTTTGATTAATGAAGTAGATAGTTTGAGTAATTTAGCATTGAATCAATTTCAGTCTGGGGCTTTAAACCAAATAGATTATGGTGAATCAGTAGGGGCAATTCACTAAGGAATAACAAAATTTGAACAAGGTCAGGGAAAAGCTGCCCATTTTACATTAACAGAGTTGAGAAAAAACATGATATTTCAGGTTTAAATTTCTCCATCTGCTTATAATTCTTTTACTGATACTTCTAATTCGTCTACTAATTCTTTTAGTTCTAATTGTTCATGGGAGGATAAGCTTTCTGATTCTTCATCAAGTGAACTTTCTTCTGCCGATAAGAACCTTTCTACTTCTGCTGATAATTCATCTAATTCTTCTAAAATTCTTGTTCTTTGTCTGCGTAAACTATTTGTTTGCCTGGGAAATTGTTCTAGTTCTAATTTTTCATAGGAGAAGAAGCTTTCTGATTTTTCTTCGCCAAGCTGACCAGGTTTAGTTTGCTTTGTTAAGATCCCGTTCTACTAAACTTACCCAAACTTACCCATACATGGTTGCATGAGCTTTGGAGCTAGCTTCCTGCTTCACAGAAGACCACCGACCGCAGTCTGCAACTTATCTTCTCCACAGGCTTAAAATCGCTTGAAACTCAAGCTACTGATTCACATAGTTTTTCAGGTTGATAGCAGCATTCAAATCTCTATCAGCTTCAAAACCGCATTCACTACATTCATAAGTTC
>NZ_JAAHGB010000063.1:0-40777 GCF_010672695.1 Okeania sp. SIO1H4 | reverse complement strand
AAATCACTTTTTTTTAGTGGTCACTTTTTGGGGCTGGCCTCTCCGATGCGATCGCACCTCTGAGTATTCTATCTCAGGAAGAGGGCATTGCTCCTACTGGTCACTTATTTCTGCCATCCTGCACTAGCAATATCAAAGGTATAATCACGAATTTCAGGATACCAAGTTAACGTACCCATTTTTGCCCACTTCTCCAAATAGCTAGCAGTTATAGTCTCCATTGTGGGAGCATAATTTGCTAAAGCTCTAGGTTGAAAAGCTTGTGCCAATAGTCTACGCCGTTGTTGATGGAGGCTGCCTTGTTGTACTGCTAAAGAGTTAGGGCCTAATAAAATCCTGGTACTTTTTGGCCAAGTAGCAGTAAAGTATTTATTTTCATTGGAAAACAAAAATTTATTTGCTTCTGCTCCGGCTAAAAATACTGTGGGACTGCCAAAAATATGACTTTTATAGATTTTTCCGTACTTTTTTTCTCTTGTTTGGGCGAATGTATTATCAGTTAAGAAACTGATAGTTTCACCAACAAAAGGTAGGCCAAAATTTCCTGGTGGTAGGGGTAATAATGATTTGGTATTTGTGATAGTCATTTCAGTTATCAATCATATAAATTTAATTCTCACTTGTACTTTGTCTAACATACTTCCACAAAATTGAATTAGAGGTTGTCTGAGAAGTCTCATTTGTTACATCAAAGCCCCCTAAATCCCCCAATTTTGGGGGACTTTTACCAACTAATGGATTCTTGTTACCCCCAGAATTGGGGGGCTAGGGGGGCAAAATTCAGTATTAAACAACTTTTCAGATATCCTCTTAATTAAGATTCAAAAACACTCATATTTTAAATTTATATTTTTCATTAAAAAAAACTTCTTCCCTTTTCCTTCTTCAATAATCACCACCTAAAAATTAAACTTCTTCCTTCTTCCCTCTTCCCTCTTCCTTCTTCCTTCAATAAGCCCAATTATCTTGCCACTTAACCGTACCCTCTTCAGCTAATAACCATTGTCGAGAAACTAAATTTTCTCGCTGTGGAATTTCAGTTTCATTTCCATTTTCATCCCGGTAAACAATTGCATATTTATAAGCAATTACTTTTCCTGCACTTTCATTAAAGGGAATTTCATTAAACCAAGTATTAGAATTAATATATTCTAACTGGTAAGCTTTACTAATATCCCAATTTCCCAATTCAGGACAATCTCCTGTTACTACTATTGCTTCTCCAGGATTAGTTGAAACTCCATTTAATTGCGCTCGGACGATTAATTTTCCCTTGACGCGATCGCCTAAATAATTAATCACTATCATCTCTTGTACACCCAGTTCTAAATTATGTAATGCGCCATCTTTTACCTCAAAAAAGCGCTTTGTTAAAATACAAATATATTCTCCATCTTCTAAATCAGTTTCTACCCGTTCTATTGTTACTGAATCACCTCGATTAATTGCTACAAAACAACGATAATCTCGGTAACATCGCACATAACAATAAACATCCTCAGTAATATATTTTTGCCATTGACTTCCCAGAGAAACAGCAGGATTAATTCGACGTACTTTTGATAATAATTGAACATCCCGATAAATTGGTGTATCTATATCCCATTTTTCCATCATCGGGCGATTATAAGGTTCTTCCCCACCATCTGTATCATTATAAAGATATTGCTCAGTACCATAATAAATGCAGGGAATACCACGAGAAGTCATAATTAAATTAATAGCTAATCTCAAAATTCCTGGGTCTGGATTCAAATTTTGAAACCTGGGGATATCATGGTTATCAATAAATGTCACTAGCTCACTAGCACTATTATAAACATTATCTTGGTCTAATACTTCTTGAATAATATGAAATCCTCCCGGTTCACATTTTCCTAGCGCGCGTCGAATTGCCACACAAAAACCAAAGTCTAACATTGACATTCCAGACTTATTAGCAAATTCCAGAGATGCACCATCATAAGGTCCGCTAAAAATCCATTCTCCAAAGACAAATACTGAAGGTTTATGACTTTTAATATCAGCATAAAATTCTTGCCAAAACCATAATGGCATATGTTTAATTGTATCTATTCGTAGCGCATCTACTCCACGGTCTAACCATAATTTAATTGCTGATTTAATATAATCTCTATAGTCAGAATTATTCTCATTAAAATCTGCTAATCCTCCCAATTCTCTATTTTCGACTTGCCATTTGTCATCCCAATCTTCTACTTCACCATAATGGTGATACCAGTCGTTAACATCGTTATGAAAATCAGCAATTAAAACTCCATCATCAAATAACTGACCTTTTTTACCACCTGCATCTGGGCTACTATGATTACACACAATATCCAAGATTATTTTTATTCCTAAATCATGAGCTGCTGCTACTAATTTGTCGAAAACTGTTTCCTGATTTTTTACTAAAGAAATCTCATCATCTTTGTCTACTAAACGAGGATTGAGTCGTTTAAAATCTTTCGCCCAATAGCCATGAATAGGAGCCATTTCAAATAATTCTTCTTCTATTTGTTCAAATAAAGGAGTCATCCAAATAGCTGTAATTCCCATATTTTTGAGATAGCCAAGTTGATCAATTATTCCCTGTAAATCTCCACCCCAATATAAACCCCATTTTTCTTTATTTGGGTCATATAATTTAGGATTTGGACCTTCATTATTCCTGGGGTCTCCATCAAAAAAGCGGTCTACAATAATGAAATATATTGTTTCTTGGCGAAATTCTATAGAACGAGTGAAAAGAAATTCAAAGTCGTTGTTAGTATTATGTTTACTGTTAAATGTTTTATTTGTAGAATCTTTTGGCATTTTTGAGTATAATTCTTGCTATGACTAAGGTTTGGAGAATTTTCCTAAAACAGTATTTCAAGCTTGACGCGCTACTACTGGACTGTTTCATCTAAAATAGTGCGTTAATTTTTGGTTGTGGCAAGACAAGGATGACAAGGATGACAAGGAGGACAAGGATGACAAGGAGGACAAGGATGACAAGGAGGACAAGGAGGACAAGGAAGACAAGGAAGACAAGGGAGAAAAATCTATTGCAACATTTAAGATGAAACAGTCCACTACCAATAGCTTCTTCCTTCTTATATCATGTCCGCTGGTATCGTTTGTGTAAATCCAAGGGTGAATATCTACAGGAAATTTAGGTTTTTTCAAGCTTTTAAGCCTTCTTCCTTCTTCCCTCTTCCTTCTTCCTTACCTTCGCTATACAATACTGATGCTACCGGACATGATATTACTTCTTCCTTCTTCCTTCTTACCGACTCCAATCTTCAACTTCATACAAAAAACGAGTTCCACCAATTAATTTACGATTCACCGACGTACTCTGAACAAACACCACATATTTCTCCAAGTTATTAGGTTTAATTCGCACCGTTGTACCATGAGGCAAATCTAAAATTTCCCGCGCAGCTTCTCCCTGAAATAAATCTCCTGTTGCTCGAACCATTAAAATAATTTCTTTTTTCCTTTGAATAGTTTCGGTCTTCGTAAATTCATAAAAACCACGCCCTTTGTTAAAAGTTAAACCATTTTCTAAGACAAAGTTTTTAATTGGTTTATTCTCATCCACTTCTAAAACTTGGAACCTTCCCGGCGTAACAACTCGCAAATATGCTGACTCATAAACACTCGTTTCTTCTCGATTTAACATGGTATTAAAAATTTGATTTAAAACACGATTCATTCGCCCCATATCTACAATTTCTTGTTCATAATTTTGCAGCTCTTCATCTGAAGATTGTTGATAACAAACTGCTAAAAATAAATCATTAATATAAGCAAATTGGTCTAACTTGATATGAAAACCACCAGATTTTTCTGCCAATTCTTGATAAAACATTGTGGCATGACGACGATTTAATGCTTGTACGCCATAAATTATAATTCCCATATCTGATAATTTATTAACTTCTTCTCGCCAATTTAACTTCTGAGGATTTTGACTAGGTGGATGAGGAATATCATCTCCAATTAATACTAAAGATTTGGTTGCTTTCCGAGTCCAAGCAAAAGATTGAGCTTGATGCAATACTAATTCATAACATTCTGGCGCGTCTCCACCACCTGTCTTTCCTACCCTTTCTACAAAGTTACAAATAGCATCAATATTTTGGGATAATTCTAATCGTTTTGTCACATAAGTAGAGTGGCGATCGCAATAATCTCCATGAGCAATAATTCCAATTCTAATACCAGGAATTTCTAACATTAATCGAGTTACTGTATTTTGGATTTTTCGGCGTACTTGAGTTAGGCAAGGATACATACTGCCAGTTGTGTCAAAGCTGAATACTACTTCTATATTATTAGTCATATTTTTTCTCCAATTTTTGACAAAATTTCCACAGAAAATCCCTCGGTTTCAGCCTATAAATTAGCTGCTACCAATTAGATAAATTAGTTAGGTTTGAAAGCTTTATAGCAGGGAACAGGGAACAGGGAATAGGTGGAAAAACATTTCCCTGTCTGAGGTTCACCATCAGTTTATGTTCTCAGGACTTACGCACAGACACTATGTATAGAGTCCAGTAACTATTGTCCAATAATTAAAAGTACTATATATAGCGTATCTGCGTAAGTCCTATTTATATTTTAATCAATGTTGAACAAAACGTCAATAATAAATTGAATAAAAAATCAATCAAATATTTTTTAGATTATAGACAAAACAATATTTTTCCTTCTGCTTTCTGCTATAAATGCTGGGAGAGCGGGAAACCCTAAAATAAGTTTACAGCGACTTTCATTTGGGTAGACCACAGTAGGGACGTTCCATGGAACATCCCTACAAGGTTTTTGTTTGTGAAGATGTGGTTCATCAACTTGAAAAGTGCTGTAGAAACAACCATTGCTTAATAGGAGAAATAATTGATAGAAGAACGTGCCTACTGGTTGGCATGGGCAAAAATCAGTGGTATAGGTCCAATAGCTCTACAACGACTCAAACAACAATTCGAGACTTTGGCAATAGCTTGGACGGCCAGCCCCAAAGAATTAGGCCAAGTACCAGGATTTGGCCGTCAGAAGATAGAGAAAGTAGTGGAAGAGCGATCGCGTCTGGACCCAAAACAACTAATAGAAGAACACACGGCGAAAAATCCTAATTTCTGGACTCCAGCAGACCCAGACTATCCACGTCTTTTGCAAGAAATTCCGACACCGCCTGCTCTGCTATATTATCGAGGCATAGTTGACCCCCAAGAAGTTCTAGGTATTACTCCGACGGTAGGAATAGTCGGTACTCGTTACCCCACTGAATATGGTCGTCGTTGGACAAGGAAAATAAGTTCGACCTTGGCAAAAAGTGGATTTACTATTGTTTCTGGACTAGCTATGGGAATTGATGCTGAGGCACATAGTGCTTGTTTAGAAGCAGGGGGGCGAACAATTGCTGTTTTTGGTAATGGGGTTGATACAGTTTATCCCAAGGAAAATAAAACTCTTGCTGAAAAAGTGATAAAACAGGGGTTGGTGGTGAGTGAATATCCGGCAGGTACGAAACCAAACTCTAAACATTTTCCCCAACGTAACAGAATTATTGCAGGATTAAGTAGGGCAGTTTTAGTGATGGAAGCTCCCCAAAGATCGGGTGCTTTAATTACTGCAGATATGGCAAATGAATTTTGTCGAGATGTGTATGTTTTACCTGCTCGTTTAGATGACGAAAAATCTCATGGTTGTTTGCAGTTAATTAATCATGGTGCAGAGGTAATTCCGATTACTATGGATAAGTTATTAGAAATGTTAGGAGCAATACCACCGTTAGATATTGATGTGGTAGAACCTTCCGAACAATTATCTTTATTTGAGGAGAAAAGTCGGGATTCTATTCCAGATTTACAACCTCTTTTAGCGAAGGTTTTTCAACATATTTCTAATGAAGCTATTCATTTAGATTTAGTTGTACAAGCAACAGGTTTATCACCAGCAGATGTTTCTAGTTCTTTATTACAGTTGGAGTTATTAGGGTTAGTTACTCAGTTACCAGGAATGCGTTATATCATCTCCGGTTGAATACTTGACGGAGGAGTCAGGAGTCAGGAGTCAGGAGTCAGGAGGAAAGAAAGAAGAAGAAAGAATAAAGAGGAGGAAAAAGAGAAAGTTTTTTATCACGAATTATCCGGACATGATATTTTCAAAAAAATTAATATGGCAGGTATCTGTGGGTGCATCTCATATTTGCAAAAATACTTTTTTCCTATATATTTTCTGTTGCCTGTTGCCTGTTGCCTAAAAGCGATAATTTTTTGGCTTTATTCTTGCATTGAGATGTACCCGTATCTGTAAAACTTCTGCTTTTTTTAATTAATCTTGATGTTGAATATCAAATAATGATTAAATTTTTCCTTCTTATTTCTTCCTTCTTCCCTCTTCCTTCTGAATAATGACTAAATATTTACTTCTTCCCTCTTCCTTCTTCCCTCCTCTTTCTTATTTCTTCCTTCTTCCTTCTTCCCTCTTCCTTCTTACTTCTTACTTCTGAATAATGACTAAATTTTTCCTTCTACCTTCTTCCCTGTTCTTGATTATTTCTTCCTTCTTCCTTCTTCCTTCTTCCCTCTTCCTTCTGAGTGCTACTGCCACACCGAAAATTATTTTTCCCACCTGCCCTAGAAATGAAATTTCTAAGCTACCTCAACCTCCTTTATCTCAAACTCAACCAAGTATTCCTAGTCTGTGGTTAACCCAAGATTTCTTTGGTGAAGAACTTATTTATACTTGGTTTGTTGACTCAGATGATATTTGGGTAATGTTGGTAGTCAGAAAATTAATTTGGGATAAAAAAGGCTACCTAGAACGTTATAAATTTATTAACCATTTTGGTAATGTAGCTAGAGAATATGGCTATAACTTACAAGTATGCGAACCTCGTAATAAAAAACCAATTGCTGCCTATTTTTGTGACTTTGAAACTGCTCCATTAAATTGTAATGTAGAAATTGATTATAGATTTGGTAGAAGTTTATTTCGTTCACCTAAAGGCTTTACATTTCCTCCCACAGTAGAGTGAATATTTATCATGACTAGATTTCTTTATTCCCAATTTTTCAAACAATTTTTAGAAGAATTATAGCAATTTCCATACTGGCGAGGTACAAAATTTTAGGTTTGAGGGAACACCGGATCTGGGAACGGGGAACAGGGAATAAAAATACGAAAAGATCACTGTACCTCACGAGCTTGAGAAACGCTATACTATCAATTATTCATACAGTAAAAGTACGCTATGATCTACAGATAAATCCGATAAATAGATGTTGTGGTAATAACGAATATCTTTGTTTATTTTTGTCGTGAAAATTATCAGATGTAAACAAGCGATCGCTCCCTAAGTAATAATATTAAATTCGATAGTATTGGCATTATTTAGGATACATAGCACAAGGAAGAAGGAAGAAGGAAAAATCTTACGTTATCTGGGTTTTAAGCTTTTTATCTGTCTTAACCTTTCCTTCGACTGCTATAGCAATAAGGTGAAAATTTTAGGGGCAAACGGCCGTTTACCTCTACTGATACTAGAAATTATATTACTCGGTAATATTATGTCCGCTTAATTAGTCAGAAAAAACTTTTTCCTCTCTCTCATTTTTGGCATTTTTTCCCTTTATTCCTTTTTTCATCTTCTCCAAATTTCGTTTATTCAGTATTCAAACAGAAATGATATAGGTACAAAAAATCAAAAACATAAAATTATATTTAATATTACAAGAAGTCATTAAAATATTTAACCAGATTTCATCTCAACAGATAGACGAATTTCTTGCCATAATTGCCTATATTGTTGAATAGTACTATCTGCCAGTGGGTAGAGAAAATCACTTTTTTCTAGAATATCTTCTGGAGGTAATAGCAAAGAATTATCTTTAATTTCTGAAGTTAATTCAGTTGGATTTATCCCTGGTATAATTGGAGAGGTAGTCTGAGTTATCAGAGACATTTGTTCTGCTATCTGAGGTTCCCAACAAAAATCAATCCATTTTTCTGTTAAGGAAGTCTCCACAGTAGCAGCAGGTTTTACCCATAAATTAGACCATAAAGCTGTACCAGATGTAGGTATTACCGCAGCAATATCTTTCCGTGTTTTAACCAATGGTAAAATATCGTTAGACCAACCAACAGCTAACCAAGTATCTCCAGTAATTAGAGATTGTAAATAATTATTGGAAGCGTAATATTTAACTTGTTGATTTAGTTTAACCAGTTCCGATTTTAAATTTTCAACTTTACTAAGATTTTTAGCATTATAAGATTTACCCAATTTTTTCAGAGTTAAACCAATAACTTCTCTAGGTTGATTTAACAAAGAAAATCTATGGCGTAACTCCTCTCTCCATAGATCGTTCCAGTCTTTAGGTTGCCATCCCAAAGTTTTAAATTTATCAACTCGATAAGCAATTAATGTTGTACCCCACTGATAAGGTGCTGCCCAAATTTTTCCTTGGGGGTCTGCATAACCTTGATTATTACGCTTCACTAACTTTTGCCATTTTTCCGGCAATTTATTCCAATTTTGTAAAGCTTCAGAATTAAGAGGTTGAATTAATTCTTGTTTAATAGCATTTGCTAACCAATAATCTCCTAAAGTAACGAGATTAGCAATATTTATATTTGTTTGTTCTGTAGATGATTTTTGCTCTTCTAATAAAAGTTTTCTCTGCCAACTTTGCAACAGAGAAAATAATTCTGTTAAATTTTCTTGAGGATTAAAGTTTAATTTAGGCTGAGATGTTAATTCCCTCTTAAACTTTGACACCATTTGAGCAGGAATAGTGTTTTTTAACAGTTGAATATTTAAATCTCCCTGACCTTCACATCCTGCTAAAAATTCAGCTAAAGTTATTGCTGTAGCTCCGATTAAAAAATTCCGTCGCTTCACTTTTTCTGATTATTTAATATACGCTTTTCTAGATATTGACCAATCATTTTTTGTTCGCCCGCACGGGAAATAATAGTTTGCCGTGTCCGGTATTTATGGCCGATTTGTTTAATTTCTTCCTCAAATACAGACCCATTGTACTCTGTTCTGAGACATAATGTGTTAGGGTCAGATAGATGATATCCAGCTATGATGGGGTTACTTGTAGCAAAACCGCGATCGCGATACAAAATTAAGCCTCGAACTCCGAATATTGTTGAACCTTCAGATTGTTTCTTACCTGATACGGAATCTTGACTAAGCCAACTGACTAATGAACCACAAATCATAGCTGTTTCAGGATTATGTAGTTTATGGAGTTTGGCTAATTCTATAAGTTCTGGACTTCCTAGCTCGAGAAATTTAATTGTTAAATGACTGACTATTTCTTGGGTATTTCCTTCGGGTAAAGTATAGTAACGTCTTTCTGAATGCCATTGACCTTCGGAGCGTTGAAAATATTCAGTAATTCTTGAATCTGCAACTTCTAATACTTGTGTGGTATTCTTTACGCCTAATTCCATTTAATTTTATCCTCTGGGTTTTCTTTTTTATCAAACTAACTGTGATTTGTCAAGAGTTTTGTTTAATTTGTTACTCCTATTAATATATCCTGTTTTTTTTAATAGTTTCCGGACTGGCCATCTGGTTGATGCTTAGTTTGACAGGAGGGGTTGATTTGCGCGGATGGGTAGCTGTACAAGATCAAGGGTGAAAAAAAATTGCTGAAGTTAAGTTTGGGCAAGGTTTAGAGCTTTGTGGAGGAGTATAGGTGATCGTCGCAATTTAGTAAATCCCTATTAGAGATTGAAACTTCAACCAAAATGCTAATTTTTTCCCAACTTCAACCTTTCTTTTTCTGATAAATTTTCTTCCAGCATACTAATATTTTCCACAGGAATATTAACTTTAACTGCCTCACCAATAGCATATTGATTGAGATGAAAACGATTAATATTTTGCCTGCGGATAACTATCTTAGTTTTGTAAGTTAAACGCACAACATAACGAGTATCCGTACCAATATAAACAATATTTTCTACTATCGCTGAAAAATCTGCTTCTTCTGTATAAGTTGATGGATAAATTTCTATTTTTTCCGGTCTGACAACTAAGGTAATAATTGTATCTATTGGCAGATGATTAGCAGAGGGTATTAATAAAGGCAAATCTTCATCTACTAACACCAAACTTTTATCCTCTTGATGTGCAGTTATTCGCCCAGTTAAAAAGTTACTTTCCCCGATAAACTCAGCCACAAAACGAGTTTTTGGTTGTTCATAAATTTCCACCGGAGTTCCCACTTGTAAAACTTCTCCTTGGTACATAACTGCTATTCGGTCAGACATAGTTAAAGCTTCTTCTTGGTCGTGAGTAACATATATAAAAGTAATACCCAACCTTTGCTGCATTTGTTTTAATTCTAACTGCATTTCTTTGCGTAATTTCAAGTCTAAAGCACCCAAAGGTTCATCAAATAATAGCACTGCTGGTTGTTTAATTAATGCTCTTGCTAAGGCGACTCTTTGTTGTTGCCCACCAGATAATTGTCGGGGATAACGCTTTTCCATATCTGTTAATTTTACTTGAGTTAAAGTATCAGTTACCCGACGATTTATTTCTGGGCGCGAAATATTTTCCATTTCTAATCCAAAGGCAATGTTTTCTGCCACTGTGAGATGGGGAAATAAAGCATAATTTTGAAAAACTGTATTGACTGGGCGATGAAATGGCGGACTATTTCCCATTAGTTTGCCTTGAATATAAATTTCTCCCGATGTAGGCACTTCAAAACCAGCTATCATTCTTAATGTCGTAGTTTTACCACATCCAGAAGGACCTAGTATAGAAAAAAATTCTGATTTTTTTATTTGGAGATTGATGTTATTTACAGCGATAAATTTTTTTTGATTTTGACTTTTGAATACTTTGGAAATGTTGATGAGTTTGACGGTCTGAGATAGCATATTTTGGCGTTGGTGAATTAGTGTATGATATTAATCTTAATTATTGAGGAGTCAGGAGTCAGGAGTCAGGAGTCAGGAGGGAAGAAAGAAGAATAAAGAGGAATATAAGGAGAAAGTTTTTTGTTCGCGCTCTTATCCGGACATAATATCATACCTCTTTTCACCAACGCCCATATTTTTATGATTAACCCTTGAAATATAGAAGGAAGCACCCCTATTTTTTTCAGCAAATAAATGCAAATTAATATTTTCATAAAGTCCGGTATTTTTCAAGCATTTCAAATGCTACTGTATGACTTTTTTTTGTTCGCTCTACCTACAGAAGTTAGTTTTATCTAGACCAAATATCTACAGATTTATCATTTACTAATTAAGATTAATAAAACGAGCGATCGCTTCTTTAACTAAGGGATAATTTACTTGATTTTCTAAGTCTACATAAGGAACTTTACTTTGCTCAATAAATGCTTCTGTGACTCTGATTAATTGATTAATTTGAGGTTCTCTAGCATCATCTATTGCTTCACTTACTTTTTCATTTATATAAGAGTTAATTACCTTTTTC
Source organism: Okeania sp. SIO1H4 (assembly GCF_010672695.1). Taxonomy (NCBI): domain Bacteria; kingdom Bacillati; phylum Cyanobacteriota; class Cyanophyceae; order Oscillatoriales; family Microcoleaceae; genus Okeania; species Okeania sp. SIO1H4. Next base: position 29,307 of record NZ_JAAHGB010000063.1, on the reverse strand, counting down.
TCAGTTGTTCCTTGCTGAAAAATATTATTTAATTCAAACTGTAAACGTAAGTAACCTTCAGGATTCTTTGTAGACATGATTTGTTCTGCTACAAGGCTATTAGCTGAAGACTGAGAATTCATCAATATATTAATTAGTTTGATTGCCCATTCAGCTAGCCCCCATTCTACTATTTGCTTATAACTATATGGCTGGCTAGTTTCACCTGTGCCAATAGAAATTATCGAAATATCTTCTAGTTTATGACCTAGTTTAATTGCATAGCTTATTGCTGCTAATGTGGGATTATTCGCTGCTATTCCTCCATCTATATGTGGTAGACTCAAATCTCCATTTTTCAATTCATAAGCTGGAAAATAAGTAGGAGCTGATGAAGAACTAGCACAAATTTCCCACAGAGGGAGATTGTCATACCAAATCGTCTGTTTAGGTATTTCCGGATGATAATTTACAAAAATAGTCGGAGATTCCAAAAACATATTGTAAGCTACAATTAATAAGTTTATTTCACTAATTTCCTCAAGTCTAATTGCCGTTCCATCTTGTCGTAAAAGGTATTTTTTCAAGACTTTAATTAAGCCTTCATTGGAAAACTTAGGAGCAGAAATTCCATATTTCAAAATTAAGGGTAATCTTTTGGGCGACAAGCGACTTTGATATGGAAAAATATTGATTCCTTCTTCCTGATATAGTTTGAGAATATTAGCGCTGTCTGTTCCTGTAGCAACTAGCGCTGCGATAATTGAGCCAGTGGAAGTACCAGCTACTAAGTCAAAATATTCATGTAAAGATTGACCTTTTTGTTCTTTAATTTGTTTTTCAATTTCTATCAGAATTCGTGCTGCAATTACTCCACGAATTCCACCACCGTCTAAACTAAGGATTTTGAAAGTCATTATAGTTTTGCCTTCATAAATATAGTTATTGAACTACTCAATTATATCATTGCTATATAATTCCCAAGAAGCGTGAGGTACAAAATTCCTTTTTTTTAGGGAGTAGGGAGTAGGCTAAGACGCATTTAAAATGCGCCTTAGCAAGTCAGAAGTTAGAAGTCAGAAGTCAGAAGTAATAGGGGGTTGTACTTTTAATTAGGTACACAACAAATAATATTATGTCCGGATAATTAGTGATAAAAAAAACTTTCTCTTTTTTCTTGCTTCTTCCTTCTTTCTGTTCTCCTGACTCCTGAGGACTGACTCCTCTGTCGTTTATTTATAACTATTCAACCGGAGATGATATAAGTGGTTTAAATACACAACAGCTTAGGGAGTAGTAATTCGGGAAACAGGGGATAGAAACAAAGAAAAACAACTGTATCGCACTAATTTGAGAAACGCTATATATCTATAATTAAAGTAGGGTTTAGTACCTGATTTTTGTTAATAACAGGACTGGAACAGAGAGAAAGTTATTTGACACTCCCACCGTCATTTCAATTATCAGTTATCAGTTATCAGTACCTCTGCAATAAGGAGGCAAGGAAATACGGAATCTTCTTTTTTTTATCCTCTTAAAAGAGGAGGCGTAACTACCCAAATTTTTTGGTCAAATCAAAGATTATAACGGGGGATTTTTGTTTTGCTGGCGCAACGCTACGGGAACACAAATTTATAGCAATAAATAGATAGGTTAGGACATAGATTGTTAACGAAGTCAGAAGTCAGAAGTCAGTAGGAGCGAATGGCCATTCGCTCCTACTGAAGTTATTTTTGTAACGGGGATTTAAGCCTCCCTCCAAAAATATTTCGCCTTAAAAAGCGGGGTTTTAGATCCAATTATTTTGATAATAATTTTGTAAGCATTCAGCTATTAGCGGTCAGCTATTCTTAGGCCATGTTGCACAAACAGACTTTTAATGAATAAAGCAAGTATTCGTTTAATTTCTACTACATTCTTAACCTAGAGATTCGTACTCTGAAGCTTTGATAAAATTGCTTTTTTCTTCTTTAAAGGTAATAAAGCTGATAGCTGATAGCTGACTGCTGTTTGCGCAGCATTCCGGAGGAAATGCTTACATAATTTTTAGACAGGGAAATGTTTTTCCTACTGTTCCCTGTTCCCTGTTCCCTGTTCCCTATTCCCTACTATTTTTAATATAAATATCTCTCTAAAGTTGAGCTAAAAATTACTAAGTACCAACTCCTAATTTAACTTCTGTCCAAGCTTCATCATATAGAATTGTGGCTTGACCAACATCTTGAATATAATCAAGTTTTGCAAATAATTCTGGTGGGGGATAAATTGCAGGATTATTCAAATCGGCAGCTTCGATTAAACCTAAATCTTTTGCAGTTTGGTTTGGGGTCGCGTACTTAATGAAATTTGAAATTTTTGCCCCTATTTCTGGTTCGAGAATGAAGTTAATAAATTTTTCTGCAAGCTCTTTATTATTACTTCCTTTAAGAATAACCATATTATCAGTTAAGAGAATACTTCCTTCTTTGGGAATAGCGTAACGAAGGTTGGGATTTTCTTTCATAATCTGGAAAATATCCCCACTCCATTCACAGGTTAAATCTACTTCTCCTTGGTCTAATAAGTTTTGACCTGTATCGGGTGCAAAAGCAGCGATCGCTTCTTTATTTTTAATCAGAAAATCTCTAGCTTCATTAATTTCTTTAGGGTTAGTTGTATTGGGGTCATAACCAAGGGAAATTAAGGCAATTGAAAAGCTACTTCGCATATCATCTAATAGAGCAACTCTGCCTTTAAATTTAGGGTCAAACATAGTTGACCAACTATTAATTTCACCTTCAGTAGCTTTGATGTTATAGCCTATTCCCATTGTGCCCCATTGGTAAGCCATACTATATTTATTTCCAGGGTCGTAAGGAGGATTAATAAATTTTTCATTGAGATTTTTAATATTAGGAATATTTTCCTGATTCAGTTCTTCTAGCAATCCTTCAGCTACCAGAATTTTTACCATATAATCAGCCGGAAAAGCTACATCATAACCAGGATTTCCTGGCTTGATTTTGGCATAGAGGTCTTCATTACTTTCGTAGGTATCGTATTGAATTTTGACATTAAATTTATTTTCAAATTCAGTAATTACTTCAGGAGCAATATATGTTGACCAATTATAAATACTCAGGATGTTATTATTGCTAATTTCTGAAGTATTAGGGCTATTATTGCTACAACCAATTGGTAAAATTACAGCCATAGTAAATAGCAGCAGAAAAGTCATCAGTTTTTTCATATTTACAGATATTTATTTAATCATTTTATATAGAATCCGGTTAGACCAAATCTCAGGCATTCTTGCTACATCTCCTTGAGAGTAGGGAGTAGGGAGTAGGGTTCAAAAACATAATATATTTTGGCTTAATGCCAATAATCCTTACAAAAATTATTGAACCACTATTATTACTTAATAACTGAAGTTGCATCGGAAGTATAGCATTATTTTTGGGAATTGGTATTATACCAATTTGATAAATTTTTGCCACAAATAGTTAGGTTATTTCTTAGGAGTCAGGAGTCAGGTGTCAGGAGTCATAACGAATAGCTTTTATATCATTTATTAGGTCTGAATTTATCTTTTTAGTCAAAAGGGCTTTTCCTGCACTTGTCTTTTAATCCCCCAAATTATTTGTAACATTCTTTTTCTAAATTGGTATTATACAGTATATGTTTATAATTCTATCCACACTTCATTATTAAATTTCTCCATCCCCTAATCTCCCCATCTTCCTACCTCCCCATCTCATATAATAAGTATTTAACTGGATTGAATATTAGGTGTTTTTTTGATTCCCTAATTCCTCAAGAAAAAGGACAGATATTACCAACATCAAAGAAGCTATTAACATCAAAGTAGATATAGCATTATTAAATCTCCCCATCTCTCTACCTCCCCATCTCATATAATAAGTATTTAACTGGATTGAATATTAGGTGTTTTTTTGATTCCCTAATTCCTCAAGAAAAAGGGCAGATATTACCAACATCAAAGAAGCTATTAACATCAAAGTAGATATCCCATTATTAAATTTCCCCATCCCCTCATCTCCCCATCTCTCTACCTCCCCATCTCATATAATAAGTATTTAACTGGATTGAATATTAGGTGTTTTTTTGATTCCCTAATTCCTCAAGAAAAAGGGCAGATATTACCAACATCAAAGAAGCTATTAACATCAAAGTAGATATAGCATTAATTGCTGGTGTTACGGAAAATTTAATCATACCATAAACGAATAATGGTAATGTCGTCGAACCTACTCCCGCAGTAAAAAAAGTTATCACAAAATCATCTAGTGACAAAGTAAAAGCTAATAAAGCAGCACTAAAAATTCCCGGCCAAATCAAAGGTAAAGTAATACGAAAAAAAGTTCGCCATTCATTAGCACCTAAGTCTAAAGCTGCTTCCTCTAAAGCTGGGTCAAGTTCAGCTACCCGCGCTCTCACAGTTACCACAACAAAAGAGATACAAAATGCTATATGACCAATAATTACTGTCGGTAAACCTAGCACTAGACGAATGCCTAAAAAATTTTCTATTAGTTGAAAACTTAGAGAAAAGAAAACTAATAAAGAAAGTCCTATAGTAATTTCTGGAATAATGATTGGTAGAAAAAGTATTGCCTCCAATACAGTCCGTCCGGGAAAACGAAAACGTTCTAATGCTAAGGCAATCATAGTACCAAAAATTGTGGCGATGATTGTCGAAATTACTGCTACGAAAAGACTGTTTTTTAAAGCTTCCCAAATCATCACATCTGTAATAGTGTCATTAGTTGCTCCTTGTAATAAATTCTGATACCAATCTAAAGTGAAGCCTCGCCAAATAGCATTAAAACGAGAATTATTGAAAGAATAAATTACTAATATAAAAATCGGTAAATATAGAAAGGCAAAACCCAGAGCAGCATTTAGCCATAACCCAAACTTACCAAGAGAACGAATGAGTAAATCTAATTGTTTCATTCTAGCTTTTAAAGTGAATTTTTTTTGTCTTCTGAAATCCGGAAATATATAATAACTGGGATTAATACAATTACCATTAATAAAATTGATAAGGCTGAACCAAACGGCCAATTTCTCGCTTTTATAAACTGATTTTGAATGAGATTTCCCACCATCATAGTTTTGGCACCGCCTAAAATATCAGGAGTAATAAAAGCACCAAATGCTGGAATAAAAACGAGTAACGAACCAGCAACTATTCCTTTGATTGTCAATGGTAAAACTACACGAAAAAAAGTTCGTAAATCATTTGCTCCCAAATCTTGAGCAGCTTCTAACAAAGAAAAATTAAAACGTTCAATTGTGACATACAAGGGTAAAATCATAAATGGTAAATAACCATAAACTAAGCCAATAATTACAGCAAATGGGGTGAAAAGAAGAGTCAAAGGTTCATTTATTAGCTGTAAACTTTGTAGAGCAATATTAAATACTCCTTCGGTACGAAGTAATACAATCCAAGCATAAGTACGAACTAAAAAATTCGTCCAAAAAGGGATGATTATTAGCATTAGTAAGACATTACGCCAAGGTGGTCTACGGGTAGCAATAAAATATGCTAAAGGATAGCCAATTAGTAAGCAAATAATAGTTGTAATTAAAGCTAAAAAGAAAGACCGCCCAAATATTCCCCAGTATATTCCTTGAGCTAGTTGTTGATAATTATCTAGGGTGAATTGCCAAACAACGCCACCGTAAGTACCTCTTTCTAAAAAGCTATAAATAAGTACAATTATTAAAGGGATGATGAAGAAAATTAAGATCCATATAGTTGCTGGAGATAACAGAATGAGTAAATTGGTTAATTTCCGAGTTTCAATGGTTGATTTTGATTGTTTTTTATGAGGTTGCCACATATTAATTAGTTGATGACCAGGAGATTATAGCTATCAGATTTATGCTTGCTTGTCAATTAGTAAAATTAAAATTATGGCGGTTATTACTAAGTTAATTCTAGGTTGAACAAGAAGGTTAATATGTATACTAATAATCTTTCCACTTAACCAGGACAAATTAGTATCAGTTAAATACAGCATATTCCAAGTATATGAAGTACAGATATTAACGATTAAATGTTCCCAGTGCGGGTATCTTGCCCGCTATTGGATGTATCTCACCCCTGATGGAATCTGCTGTATATAGCCTTTATATAAAACAGGACTTACGCAAAATATGAAAATATACGCCACTTGTAGGGGTTAACTGCCGTTAACCCCTACTATATATGGTGGATATCCGTAATTCCTGTAAAAATTAGTATTTTCGAGTACAAAAAATTTCTATAGATCAAAAACCTGAAACTATTACCACTGTTGCCAGATTAGCTATTTCCTTTCCCTTAAAAGTATATTTACAGCTCAAATGTAAATGTTAGAGTTTTTTTGCTTTGCATTTACAGCAGTTTTCAGAAAGATGGAACGCACTCCTAAAGAATAAAAACCTTTGTATAGACCTTCCATGGAACCTTCCTACCGTAGTCTACTTAAGTAAAAACTACTATAATTCTTAATTGATAGGTAGAACTGAGATACCACTATCAGTATTCTACGCGATCGTCAAAATATCTTCCATAGCAGAAAACATCTCCAGAAGGCAACAGTGGGAAAAAATCTCCCTTTTTACAGCGCTTTTCAAATTGATGAACCACATCTTCACAAACAAAACTTTGTAGGGACCTTCCATGGAAAGTTCCTACTGTGGTCTACCCAAATGAAAACCGCTGTAAATTTCATTACAGTCTATTTCCTGACCAACTCTTTCTTTGTTATACCTGAACAATACTATCGGATAGTGACGATTATCAATATAAATCAACTTTTATATATTGACAAATTAACATTTTTATGATTTTATACTGCAATCTAAATATTGTAGAGCTAAAAGTATTAAATATTATCAACTTTTATATATTGACAAATTAACATTTTTGTGAAATAAAAATAATCAGTAATTTTACGAATCAAAGCAACCATGCTATGTAAAGAGTCTGTAAAATTATAGAGATTTTTTTAAAGATTTAATGAAGGTATAAAGTATCTTAAAAAATCGAAGATATCAACTTTTATATATTTTCATCTTGAGCAGTAATTGGCATAATTGAATAAGAAAAAATCAATGCTTTCTCTAGAAATAAAAGATACTCTATCTTCAATAAAAAATATGAAAAATTTAGCTCAAATTAATCAAGAAAGTATTTGGAAAAAACATATAGTTAAAACCAAGAGAAAAGGATATTTCCGAAATATACAGGAAGTAAAAGTTGTAGCTAAAGTAGCAAACATGGGTCTTGAACCATCAAGATCAAAATCATTTACATCAAAGGTTTGGGTAGTTTCTAGCTCTTTGTAAACATAATATCTGTATCGATCCGCTTGTTTGAAAAAACTGGCAATGGTACAAATATTAATCAAATATTAATAAGTATAAGGGTTTCCAAAAATTAAAAATTTGGAAACTTTTTTTATTCAATTAGTTTTTTAAGGAACTAGAACTTGATTAGTATTAACAAAATATCATCAAATGCGTGAATTTGGTATGAGATATTCCATAAGTCAAGAGTAGTAATGGCAATTGCTGTATATACAAAAAATCAAAACTATTTTCAAAATATCCATACCAATCACCGAATAATTGATGACACTGATGAAGATGATAACCGAGTAGAGGAGACAATATCTATCTCATACCATTTCTCCATGAAGTTGCCCTTAATAAAAGGTAAAAGCTATTAGTAAAATTCAGGTTTGGGTAAGAATTATTAAGCGCATTATTACAGAGAAATGGTATCATAACTTATTTATGACTGCTATAATTATATTTTTGTGTGTAAAAGTGTAAATTAAAAAGCGTGAGAGAAGAAATAGTATGTTATAATTATGATCATAAATGAATTCTGATTATTTTTAGGAAAATCACTCTATACCCTCATCAAGTGGAGGGTCAGAGTCAGCATGACAGCCATCGAATCAATATCATTATTTACTGAACAGTTAGTAACAGCTAAAACAGGTAAATCTCTGTCAGACATTGAAAGAGAAGTTCTACGACTATCTTTGTCTGGAAAAACCTATAGTCAAATAGCCTCCAAATCAGATTACTCTCGAGATTATATTAGCCAAAATGTGGCTCCTAAATTATGGAAGTTACTAAGTAATATTCTCAAAGAAAGAATTAGCAAAACTAACTGCCTTTCTGTATTAGAAAGACAACTATTGATTTATCAAGCAAATAGAAAGCAAGCTGCACAAACCAGCTTAATTAATACAAATATAATCCAATATTCAGAAATTTCCGAAATTAATGATTGTAAATTACTAGATGGTAGAGTCCCTATAGGTTCTCCATATTATATAGAACGTGCTGAACAATTAATCTGTTATTCAGAAATTAATAAACCAGGATCATTTCTGCGTATAAAAGCACCCAGACAAATGGGAAAAACTTCTCTATTAATGAGAACTATTGGTTATGCTATCAAACAACAATATCAGACAGTACGATTAAGTTTACGAAGAGTTGATAGTACAGTTATCAAAGATATCAATAAGTTTTTAAGATGGTTTTGTGCTAGTGTAACAAGAAAATTACAGCTAGAATCTAAATTGAATGAATATTGGGACGAAGATATTGGTAGTATAGAAAGCTGCACTTTATATTTTCAAGATTATTTGCTTTCTATCATAGATGATCCTATAGTTTTAGCAATAGATGAAGTAGATTATATTTTTCAGTCTCCAGAAATAGCTAATGATTTTCTGTCAATGCTGCATTCTTGGTATGGAGAAACAAAGGAAGTTAAACTCTGGCAAAAACTGCGGATAGTTTTAGTAAAATCCACAGAAGTTTATATTGCAATGAATATTAATAAATCACCTTTTAATATGGGAATAGCTATAGATTTATCCCCATTTACTCTCGAACAAATCCAGGAATTAGCACATCGTTATCAAATAGAGCTATTACCACAAGAACAAAATCAATTAATGCGATTAGTGGGTGGTCATCCCTATCTAATTAATACTACTTTTTATCATATTAAATGTCATCATGCCAGTTTAGAAAGCTTAATCAAAACAGCAGCTACAGACACAGGTATTTATAGTAACCATTTGCATCAACATTTACAAAATCTGCAACAATATCCAGAACTTAAAACAGCTTTTGAACAGGTATTGCGAGCTATAACTCCTGTAGAGTTAAAACAGGTACTGGCATTTAAGTTAAAAAGTATGGGCTTGGTTGTACAATTAGAAGATAATTTAGTTATGCCTAGTTGTGACTTATACAGGCGATACTTTTATGATGTATTTGTTGGTGTATAGTTGGGAAGTTTAGGGGTTTAGGTAGTAGAAAATATTAGTTAATTTTTTAACTAGAATAAGGAGGGTAATTATGACATTTGATAATTCTTCTGGGTTGCCCCTTGAAGATCGGGAGACTAAAATTCGACAGGCAATAGCAACTGAATTATTAAATTATTGGCAAAAACGCTATACAGAATATATTGAAGATCGAGATACTGATGAACAAATTTGGGACGATCGCGAACTTGACCCCGAAGAGTTGTCTGAAAACGCTTATGCTGCCTATCAATTTTATGAAGAAACAGTGGAAATGGGAGATTGGGGATCTGTAAGAGCTTACAGGATGGAAGTAGAAGAAGAGGCGATCGAGATTATTGATGTCGTTACCGACGGTGATGATGGTTGGTTGGAAGCTTATGATTTGGATGGAAATCTCCTGGGTGCGGCGCGACGATATATTGAGTTATTAGCTTGGAAAAACGTAGAGGATGTGCGAGGACAGGTAGAAACAGGAGATTTTCCCCCCGAACTGAATTGCGAGTCAACTTTGTGGGGTCGTCCTGAAGTAGTAACAGAAGAGTGACATTATGTCCGGTTGAATACTTATATTACGTCCGGATAATTAGTGATAAAAAACTTTCTCCTTTTTCTGCTCTTGTTTTTTCCTTCTTCCTTCATTTCTTCTTCTTTATTTCCTCCTGACTCCTGAGTCATGACTCCTGAGTCATTTATTTATAGAACCCATTTGATATCTATATAATTATGCTAGTCAAGTCTTTTCGCGCATCAATTTTGAAGAAAAATCATCTGAAGGAGTGTTGAATTTTTTGTATTATTTCTCCCCACATCTTCCCTCTTCCTTCTTCCCTCTTACCTCCTGTCTCCTGTCTCCTGTCTCCTAGCTAAAAAAACGCGCATATTTATGAAGATACGCTTAGGGGTTCTATAAGTAGGACTTACTGAATAAAGCTAAAAGTCAGGAAAGCTTACAGTAATGGAGCTTTTTATATTCAGTTGATCTCCAAGTTTATGGCTCTTATTTGCATCAATTTACTGAAATTTTCTGCTGAAATTCAAGAAAATTCCTTCACATAAAATGGCCGAAACCGTTGTCTGTTCCCCCACAAATCGACCCGTCCCCGCGTCTGGTGCGTCCCCGTGTCCCCGTGTCCTACCCCCACCAACCAATTTTTTCAGCAGACCCTAAGTATTTAACCGATACCTAACTAAACTAATGGTTCTTGCTGAGTTGTGCAATGTATTCCTCCCCCTCCTGCCGCAATTTCATCAATATTAATTTGTACAATATCTCGACTGGGAAAAAGTTCTGCTAGAGTTTCTTTGGCACGACGGTCAGTCTGACGATCGCCAAATTCTGGGGCAATAACAGCACCGTTAATCACATAAAAATTAATATATCCTGCTGCAAAGTCATCACTTTCGTATCCCGGTCGTATTCTTTTCGGTGCTTCCAGCACAACAACTTCTAGTTTTTTCCCATCCGCATCTGTTGAGGACCGCAAAATTTCTAAATGTTTTTTGGTAACAGCATGGTCAAAAGATTCAGGGTCTGGATCGTATCCAGCAACAACAACACTGGGACGAACAAAACGGGCATAAAAATCTGTATGTCCATCGGTAATATCATAACCTCTGATACCTGGTAACCAGATGATTTTACGCAACCCCAATAAAGACTTCAATTCTGTTTCGCAATCAATTTTGCTCCAACCAGGATTGCGATTATTATTGATAATACAACTTTCAGTCACGATCGCTGTGCCGCGACCATCAACTTCAATACCACCTCCTTCAAATACAAGTTTTGTATTAACTAACGGTACTCCAGATTTTTGTGCCACAAAGCGAGCTACCTCAGCATCGCGGTTGTGATATTGCTTGTTTCCCCAACCATTAAAATTAAAATCAATGGCTGCTTTCTGACCTGCTTCATTCACCACAAAAACTGGTCCTGTATCCCTAATCCAAAGGTCATCTATAGGGCAAACAATCAACTCTACACTAGAGCTACATTTAGCTGCTGCCACATCATAGTCTGCCTCACGAACTAACATTTTTACGGGTTCATATTTGGCGATCGCTCTAGCGATGTTTGCTAGATTATCTTGTACTCCAGAATAGTATTTACGTCCCCAAATATCTTTACTTGCGCTAAATGCCATCCAAGTACACAAATGAGGTTCGGTTTCATCTGGCATATAAAACGAGGAATTTGATGACATAGAAGATGATGTTTGATTTAATAATTGAGGATTAGTTGTGGCAAAGCTGGCTAAATTATTGAGAAAAATATAGCTTGATGTTGTCGATATTAACTGGAGAAAAAATCGTCTATTCATAAACGAAGGCAGAAGGCAGAGGGCAGAAGGCAGAAGGAACAATGAGAATTTTCTTTTGCCTTTCCTGATAAATTATATCACACAGAGTAATGTGATTGTTTTTCTATTTATCTACTCTTCATTCTCTTCTTTAACTCCAGTGATAATTGCTACTGAAATTGTTATTAAGTCTTCTAAATCATTAGGTACTCGATATCAGCTTAGGTCTTGCTTAACTTGCTTTTCTTGTGGTTTCAACAGCGCAAATTGCAAAATATTTCCGATATAAACAGCTCCATATAATAAATTTTGTTCTGCTTCTTCTGCTTCTATTCCTATTCCTTTATCGAGAGCAATTAACTCAACCGCCAATTGCTTAAAGCCTCTTTCTAGGTTTTCATCTATTAATTGATAACCAAAATAATTTAATATATCTTCCGGGTAATAATTCAACTTTAAATAATCTGAAAAATTACAATTTTGAAAACTACTATCACCTATATCACTCCGAAAAATTCTCTGGGAACTTTTTTTATGACTATGAATACTTTCCCCCTCGGAGATATCTATTAATGAGCTAGTTTTACCCTGACTAAAATTCCACTACCTGGTTAAATTCACGCTCATATATTTTTATATCTTCCGCATATTTTTCCCTTACCATTACTTCTAGTTCCGGTGTATAGAAAACCTCATACTTAGGAAATCCACCTACCTTTTTAATCAGTTTTATTAACTCATCGGGATGTTTTTTATGTAACTTATTTTCAAATTTATAATTACTATAATTAGTTCTTTTATATTCAAAGATATTTTCCGGGATTTTCAGTTGAGATTTTTGATTTAAGTCTTTTTTTACTCGATTGAGATTTTCAAACTGTCCAATATAGTCAAACTGAAATCGCCCTAAGCACAAAAATGTGTATTGTGGACGCCAGTGTGCATTTAAACGATCATTATCTGTGTTGGCTAGATAATTAATAAACTGACTAAAAGTAATAGACTTATAAATATCAGGCTCCATCCCTAAATCTCTATATACATCCATAACTAGCTTATAGGCAAAACTTATTGGTTTTGCTCTTTTAACAATTAAGTTTAAATAAGCACTCACTAATCTTTTAAAAGGGTTTCTCAAAATAACGAATTTAAAGTAGTCTGGATTTTGCATATAGGATGGATCAGTAAGTCTCATTTCTACCTCTAGTCTGCCAATATATTCATGAATATCTTGAGAAGACTCTTTGTATTGTTGAGCATAATCACTGTGTTCAACCATTATAGTATTGAACATAGTACAAGCATTTTTGGGAATGGGGCAATAGATAATTTTTAACTTGTGATTAATTAAGTATCTATTAATAATTGATTTCTGGTAACTTAATTCTGCTTCTTCTAGTTTTCCTTGCTTGAGATAAATTGACATCAACTTAGAATGTATTTGTTTTTCTATGTGAATATTGGTAGGAATATCCAATGCTTGGTTATATGAAGCGATCGCCTCTGAAGATTTTTCCTGTTGTTGTAAAGAGTCTCCCTTGAGCATAAGAACATTTGCTAAACCTAGATAAGCTTCTGAAAGTTTATGTTTCAAATCTATTACCTGATGATAAGCTTTTGTTGCCTCTTCCCATTTTTTTTGCTTAGTTAAAACATCTCCTAATTCTAGTCTAACTCCAGGATTTTTGGGATTAAGTTTAGCTAGTCGTTGATAGTAAGTTTCTGCCTCCTGATATTTTTGCATTTTCTTTTTTATCCCCCCTAATTGATTAAGTGCTGCAAGATGATTGGGATTCAAAAAAAGTACCTGTTCATATTCATAAGTTGCTTCCTCTAACCGATTTTGTTGAGAATATATTTGTGCTAATTTTAAGTAAAAATAAGGTTCTTGGATATTTACTGAAATAGCTTCCCGGTATAGTGTTTCTATTTTTTCTCCCTGCGCATTTTTCTGGTAAGCATCTGCAAGTTCCCGATAAATCCATGCAGGTTTTTCTCCAGGAATAATTAAAGCTTGTTGATATGTTTCTATCGCCTCAGTAATATTTCCTTCCTGCATTAACTTCTGAGCTAGTTTTCCTGTTGTTTCAACATTTCCTACAACTTTTTGCTCTTCTTTTTTCCTTAGCTGTTTTCGGAAATATGAAAGTTTTTTTTCAGAGATATTTAAAGCTTTTTGGTAAGCTACTATTGACTCTTTTGCTTTCCCAATTTTGTTTAAAGCAGACCCTAATTGAGAATATATTTCTGCTGGTTGCTCTGGGTTGATGGCTATGACTTGCTGATAATAATATATGGCTTCTTCCGCTTTTCCCACAGCTAACATTAATGATCCTAATTTGACTTTGGCATCACTATTTTTTGGCATTAATTTTACCACCTGCTCTTGGTAGTTAATAGCTTTATCTAGTTCTTGATTTTTCTCGTAAATATTTGCTAATGCTATAAGAGCATCGGTACAGTTTGGTTGTAATTCTAGAGCTAAAGAATATTGCTCTATTGCTTCCGATATCTTCCCTAGATTTATAAGTTGTTCCCCAATTTCTAGCTTCTCTTTCAATTTAATTTGTATATTCATAATTACTCAACTTATACTTTTATTATAAGCATTTAGCTGTCAGCTCTCAGCTATTAGCTTGAATTCTATGAGTTCAAAACTTAAACTTGTCGTTGCTGTGCTTCAAATTATCACTTAAAGAAGCGGTTAAGAGTCACCAGTCAGCCAGATTAAACCCTAGCTCTAAAAGCTGATAGCTGACCGCTAATAGCTGTTTGCGCAGCATTCCGCAGGAAATGCTTACCTTTTATTGATACTCTCGCTTAATTGATTTTGCCCACAATAAAAATGGTATTACACCACCCCCTAATAATACTGCTAAAGTAAATAAGAAAATGATAAATCTGGTCAAAAAAGGTAGGGAGCGCGACACCCAAGGAAATACATAAGGTTGTTGTTCTGAGTCTACTGAAATATTGGGTAAATTGAGACTAACTTGCACATTATGTAACGAACCACGGTCGGCATTTATTGGCTGAATATAGTTGATTTGATACTCATCAAATAAAGCCTCTAAAAATTCAGTTAAACTACTAGAAATATCCTCAGCATTACCAGAAAATTCAGCAATACCATTAGTTACTCCCGCTATTTGTTGTAGTCGTTTTTGGTCAACAAATTCTTCAGCAGCAAGTTCCGTTAATTCTGAATAATTATTACTTTTTTTTCCTCCTCTTACACTAATATCTCTAATAGTAGGAAGTTCCTCTAAATCATATTTTTGCTGCAACTGTTGGGGAGTCAAACCATAACCCAAAGTATGCACAGTAATATTAGGATAACTTTTCAACATAAACACAAGTTTTTCAAAGTCTTGTGCTTCTAACTCTGGTTCATTTTCTCTATTTCCATAAATACTATGATAGCCATCAGAAAGTAAAATTATCGAACGTCTTGGTTGAGATAAATTAGAATTTGGGCGTGGGTTAAAACGAGTATCTTCGGAATTACCAAAAAATTGTACTGCCTGACGCAAAGGTTCATAAATATCTGTAGCTGCACAAAGATTATCCAGTTGACTTTCTATTTTTTTGAGAGATTGTTCAACCTTTTTATTGCCTGCTAAAACAAAATTATCTAGTTCTTTTTTCGTCACTTGATTTCCCGGACAATTTTTACCTCCTTTGCCAAAAGGTACAATAGAAATTTTGGTATTTTCTCCCTTGTCAGCTAAATCTTGATTAAATTTTCTAATTGCAGCGATCGCCCCTTCTAATTTGGTTTTTTCCCCACTACTATCTAATTGCTTCATACTGCCACTAAAATCTAATAAAACAATTACCCAAGCAGGAGGTAATTCTTCGGGTAGGGGAATTTTCCAATTAATATCTATTGGATTTAAAGTTTGACATTCTCCAGTTTTTGGCTCTGTTTTAGGCGGACAAACTGTTAAATTAAAGTTCTCTTTTTCCAGACCTCTTACTGGTTTATTGTTTTGGTCATAGGCTTTGATTCGCAGGGTAATTTTACTTTCATTACGTTCAGGAATAGCTTCGATAATTTCTACATTTTTTACTTGAGCAAAGCTAGGATTAATGCAGGAAATTACTATTAACAAAGAAAAACTAACCTTGTGGGTCCAAGAAGCGATTATAGTAGACAAATCTGAATAATTTTTTACCATTATAGCCCTCATTTTCGGCATAAAATGCAATTAAATCGTTATGTTTTAGTTTGATTGGCGTACTTTCCTTCAAGCGATCGCCTTGATATTCTATTCTATTAAAAAACTTAAGATTAGGTACTAAAATTGTTTGGCTAGATGCTAAGTCTAAGTCAGCAATATGCAGTGGCAAACCAGGGATACAAATATCTACACCAAATTGTTGACTGCCCATAATTTTCAACTGAGCTGAACCAATTTTAATTTTACCTCTTGCAGGTAATTGAATTGATAATCCTTCCTCAATTTTATCGGTCAAATCATTACTCACAAATTTAATTCTGGGTGATAATTCTTTCTGAATATGGGGATAATTCCCTGGTGTTTCAGACTGATGAAAATTGACATTTTCAATATATTCAAAACCAGCTCCAGCTCTGAGGGCAACTAGATGACTAGGAGAGGTAGAAAAACTCAAGACGAAACCTAATAAACTCCCTAATAAAGAAAAACCTATTGTGTCTTCCCAAGCTTGTAATGCTGTGGGCATTCCATCCATTTTTTGTCGTATCCATTCAAAGATAATTGCTGCAACTAAAGCAGTCAAAATACTGGTAGTTAAACTAATGGTAAGTCGCTGCAAAAAACGCCGTTTATCTCCTGCTTCTATACTACGCCAGCGCCAAGTCAATCCTTCAGCTAAACCCACTGCTCCACCAATTAAAATCCACCCGACTATTCTGACAAATTTATCGGGTACAGTTATAACTTTATCTCGTAGTTGTGGATTGAGTAATATTTGTACTAATCCTCCAGAAGTAAGACCGATTAATAATCCTAATCCTGCAGCAATACTCAGTGGTATTATACCTCTGTTGAAGTTGCGTTTAAATCGAGTTGGATTACTTAAAAATATATCTGTTGCAACTATGCCAACTGCTAGAGAAATTGCCACGCAAGGAAATAATGTTAATTCAGGAAACTTTTGTAACCAGCCTAAATCGCTGAGGAGAAATTGCCCTATACTCCAGCCGATTAATGCTGATGTAATTCCTGATAGAATATATAGATATATTCTCATAATTTATAATTAATTTTAATTTAGATAGAGTCAGAATTAGCAGATAATTAGCAAATATACAAGTTTTGAATCTTTTGCATTTTAAATATTATCTTCCAGAATGTCAATAGTATATTGGCAGAAAGAAGGAAGCCACGGCAGGGATTTTGAATACATATTAGACGGAATGAAGAAAAAAAGAATAAGACTGTTTTTTTATCCTCTGGTTATCTTGAATCTTTTTGCCCTAGTTTTAACTAATAAATATGAGGAGGCCAACCAATTTTATTGCCTTCTATTAGCTAGTCGAAAATAATTACCACTTCTCAGCAACTAAGTTTATTTTTTAATGGGCACATTGCTTAAAAGCCTTATCAAAAAAATCTTAAAAAACGGAAGCTCTACCTTGACATACAATACTTGACAAGATATGATAAACATAATGGAAAAGGTGCGCTCATATATAGTAGAAAAAAATCCAGAAAAATCAGCTTTACCCTCAGCCAAGAAAATTTAACTACCAACAAATTTCAGAAATAAGTATCGCATCGCTCACGGGGTGACAAGCCCTTCAAAACTATTGTATGATCAGGATTTAAAGGATATCCACTCTGCCTAAATTTGACGGTTTTTATGAGAATAATAATTATTCTTAGTAGTGATGTGGGTTCGCGATATAGCTGCCGCACTTGCTCCGCCAACGCGAACCCACATTACCAATTACGTTGATTCATTGTTCAATTAGATGAATCCTAGAAAATTTATGTAAGTCCTGTTAAAATTTGTTAATAATCAGATGAATGGTAAAACGTTTCGGGCAAATAATTAAATATTATCTAACATTGACAGAGCTTTTAATCCCCTTTGATAATGAGACTTTTTGTGAGGATTAAGGTTAATTATCTGTTGAACAATATCAACTAAATAGTCCCAGGCAATTCCCCAAAGATAACCATATATACCAAGCCAAAATTCACTTAGTTTAAGTGGCCGTAGTAGTGAACCACTACCACCACAAGAACCATCAGAAAGTTCAGAATTGCTAATCAATGTTCCTGAACCCTTGATAACCTTGCAATTACTTGAAGATTCCGATTTACCCACATATATCAATGCGATCACAACTCAGAAAAAACTTTATGCCAATCCTACAGCTTTGAATGCTCAAGGCCAGCCACCAGAAATGTTTCTTCAAGGTAATGCCTATGATTTAAATGATGTTGAAGAATTAGATTATAGAACAGCTAGGGTTGCTAGTGGTGAGAAGCTGGTGGAATATGAATATCAAGCTTGGCGGTGGTTTTTCGATCTTGAAGCGTATGCAGTTTCATTCCAATTTCAAGCAGATTCAGTTTTGTGGTCAGCCTTGCTGGCTCGGACAAGTTTTGGAAGCTGTTGAGACAGGCAGTACAAGACTGTGATGGAACAGAGCAATTGCTCCAGTTTCAAGGTTGGATACCACATTTTCCGATAGTATTTGCTATCGGAAAAATAAATAAAAAAAAGTAACTATGGTTTTGAGTATGTAGTGTCTTTGTCTAAATCCTGAGAATACTTTTATTTCCCAATAGGCACCAAATGGGTTCTATATATTTAACTATTTAGTCTAAACTTCAAACAAAAATTATCTTGCCAAATTCCTGATTACAAGTTATAGTTATAAACTTAAATAAAAGAAGATTATCAAAAATCTACCAAATTAAGAAGAAAGGATGAGAATCAATTAAGATAAAATGTTAGAGTTAATTAATCGTTACGAACACGGCTTTGTTTCTATTCCTGTAATTTTAGCCTGTAGAGAAAAGGGATTATTTGAATTAATCAAACAAAAAAAAATAACCCACCAGCAAATAGCTAAAGTCCTAGGAGCAAACACAGGTCATCTGCAAGTAGCCTTAAGAATGATGCAATCCCTAGGTTGGCTATCAAAAAATGAAGTTGGTGAATACTCCCTCACAGAAAATTCTCAAGCTTACTTGTCCATTCCTGAAAAAATATTAGACTTATACAACCTACCTATAGAATCCTACTTACTAGGAAAAGAAAAGCCTAGTATTCTCAAAAGTTGGATAGAGCTTTCTCAACAGCAGTGGCATATTAATGATATAACAATAGCAGATTTCTTAGATGGAGTTCTAATAATACCAATTATGCTAGCGCTTCACAAGCATAATTTATTAGCAGTAGACCAGGAAGAAAAACCTTTATTCTCTGGTGTAAGTCCTCATATACGAGAAGAATTATCAACATTATTTATAGCTAAAGGATGGGCTGAGAAAAGTTCGATAACAGTCCAAAAACATAGCCAAAAATCGAATGATTATGAAAATAATTTATGCCTGACCGCTCTGGGTAAATTTATAGTAGAGAGAATACTAATTACTGGAGTGACTGCTTCCTATACTCCTATGTTGTTGCAGATTTCAGACGTATTATTTGGAAAAAGTCAAACAGTATTTTGTAGAGACGAACAAGGAAGTGAAAGTCACATCGATCGAAAATTGAACGTAATGAGCAGTGGTTTTCAACACCAGAAGTTTTTTGCTGATGTAGACGAATTAATTCTGAGTATTTTTAATCAATTACCCTATTACGAACAACCAAACTATATTGTAGACATGGGTTGTGGTGATGGTACACTACTCAAACGGGTTTATCAAGTAATCAGTACAAAATCTGCTAGGGGAAAAGTGCTAGACAAATATCCAGTGCAGATGATAGGAGTAGATTATAACCAAGCATCGTTGCAAGAATCTGCATTAACTTTAGCAGGTATTCCTAACTTGCTAATGAAGGGGGATATTGGAAACCCACAACAAATGATATCTGACTTAAGAACTCATGGAATTGACGAGCCAGAAAAAATTCTCCACATTCGCTCCTTTTTGGACCACGATCGCCCATTTATCCCTCCCCAAAACTTAGAAGCAGCAAAAAAGCGGAGTCAACTTTCTTACTCAGGGGTTTATGTAGATTCAGACGGCGGTTTGATTCCGGCCCAGATTATGATACAAAGCTTGGTAGAACATCTGGAAAGATGGTCTTCTGTGGTTACTAAAAATGGGATGATGATTCTGGAAGTTCATTGTTTAGAACCAGAAGTAGTAAACAAATTTTTAGACAGTAGTAATAACCTGCATTTTGATGCTTTACAAGCTTTCTCAAGTCAACATCTGGTGGAAGCTGATGTGTTTCTCAGTTGTGCTGCTGAAGTAGGTTTATTCCCCAAGTGGGAGTTCTCGAAACGATATCCTCAGAATTTTCCATTTAGTCGTATCACCTTAAATTGTTTTGAGAAAAAGCCTTACAAGTTGCGCCATCCTACAATTAAGGATTTACCAGAGCTAATAGTACTAGAGGAATTGTGTTGGTCAGAAAATCTCCGGGTTGACAGTGAAGAAATTCAGAGGCGGATTTTGAATTTTCCACAAGGGCAGTTTGTTTTGGAGCTTGAGGATAAGATTGTTGGAGCTATCTATTCCCAAAGGATCGAACGGACAGAAGTTTTGGAGAATAGAACCTTTGTAGAAGTGCCATCATTACATACTGAATCAGGAGTAGTGATACAATTACTAGCTACGAATATTTTGCCAGAGTTGCAAAACCAAGGGTTAGGGGATCAATTACTGGAATGGATGCTTCAGTATTGTGCTGTGATGGGTGGTGTGGAAAGGGTTGTGGGAGTAACTCGTTGTCGTAATTATCCAGACTATTCCCCAATACCAATGGCAGAATATATCCACAAAAAAAATGAATCAGGACTACTGGTAGACCAGATTTTGCGCTTTCATCAAATACATGGGGCAAAAATTCAAAAAGTTCTTCCTGGTTATAGGCCCAAGGATATAGAAAATCAAGGTTATGGTGTTCTGATAGAATACGATATCCATAATCGTCAACGTTTTGATGGTGTAGGAGTTGAAAAAAATCAGCAGGAAAAAGTAGAAATAGAAGAAGATGTAGATGAAGTTGTGGCTGGTTGTGTTCGGACAGTAATGAATAAGAAATGCTCTTTTGATTCAGATCGCCCACTGATGGAAATGGGAATCGAATCTTTGGAACTGTTAGAACTGAAATATTTATTGGAGAAAAAACTGGAAGTAAAAATCGAGCCGAACTTCTTCTTTAAATATGGAACTCCAAAGGCGATCGCTAGTTATTTTAAGGGAGAAACACAGGCTAAACACAAGAATATTTCTGAGTTGTTGCCAAAAATCGCACAACCAGAGCCAAAAGCCGAAAAAACTGATTCAGGTTTTTCGGCAGCTCAATTAGAAAATGGGATAGCAATTATAGGAACGGCTTGTCGGTTTCCTGGAGATGCTGATAGCCCCCAAAAGTATTGGTCACTGCTGTGTAATGGCATTGATGCAATTACGGAAGTACCTCTGAATCGTTGGGATATTGAAAAATATTACAATCCCGATAAAAATCAACCAGGAAAAATATCTAGTCGTTATGGTGGTTTTATTTCTGAAGTTGACAAATTTGATGCAGATTTTTTCCATATTTCCCCCCGTGAAGCAAAATATATAGATCCACAACAACGTATATTACTAGAAGAAAACTGGAAGGCACTAGAAAATGCTGGCATTAATCCAGAATCTCTTTCAGGAACAGAAACAGGAGTATTTGTAGGTATTGCTTTTCATGATTATGAACAGCTACAGAACAAACATAATCAGGAGCAAGATTTAAACCTATATTTTGCCACAGGTAGTTCTAATGCTATCGGTGCAGGAAGATTATCTTACTTTTTGAAATTGAATGGTCCAGCCATAACAGTAGATACGGCCTGTTCATCATCTCTAAGTGCTGTTCATTTAGCTTGTCAAAGTATACGGAATGGTGAATGTGAATTAGCTTTGGCATCAGGGGTGAATTTATTGTTGTCTCCAGAGTTGAGTATTAGTTTCTCTCAAGCAGGGATGTTATCGCCAGATGGACGTTGTAAGACTTTTGATGCCTCTGCAAACGGTTATGTAAGAAGTGAAGGTTGTGGAGTTGTAGTTCTCAAGTCTTTGAAACAGGCCATAGAAGATAGAGACCCAATTTTAGCAGTGGTGCGGGGCACAGCAATTAATCAGGATGGTGCTAGTAATGGAATGACTGCACCAAATCAATCAGCTCAAGAAGCGGTGATTCAGAAAGCGTTGTCTATAGCAGGAATATCAGCTAATCAAGTATCTTATGTAGAAGCCCATGGTACGGGTACTTCTTTGGGAGATCCAGTAGAAATTAAGGCTCTGGAAGTGGTGTATGGAAACAATCGTGGTTCGGAACGCCCTTTAACGATCGGTTCAGTAAAGACAAATATTGGTCATACTGAAGCGGCAGCGGGTATTGCCGGGTTAATCAAGGTGGTGTTGTCACTGCAAAATAAATATATACCACCTCATTTACATTTGAAAGAGCTGAATCCTTATATGAGTTTGACAGGGATTCCTGGTGTAATTCCGATGGAGGGTAAGCTATGGGAAAAATATGATGGAGATGAAAGTTGTGTAGGAGCGGTAAGTTCTTTTGGTTTCAGTGGAACAAATGCTCACGTTATTCTTGAGGAAGTACCAACTCAAGTTAAAACGCAACAGTTAGAGGAGCAACCTCATTTGTTAACTCTCTCAGCAAAAACAGAAAAAGCTTTGGATGAGTTAGTGAGTCATTATCAAAATTATCTGGAAACTAATAGAGAATTAGAACTGGCAGATGTATGTTATACAGCTAACACTGGGCGAGCTCAGTTTAATCATCGACTAGGAGTCATTGCTAGTAACCCACAAGAATTAACGAAAAAACTTTTGCAACACAAAGCAGGGGAGGAAGTCGTCGGAGTATTTTCAGGAAAACTATCAAGTGATAGTAGTTATCCAAAATTAGCCTTCCTATTTACAGGTCAAGGTTCCCAGTATGTGAATATGGGAAGAAAACTATATGAAACTCAGCCAACTTTCCGTCAAGCTTTAGAGGAATGTAACCAAATCCTAAGTTCGTATCTAGAACATCCGCTCTTAGAAATTCTATATCATCAAGATGCTGAAAATTCAAGTTCATCTTTAATAGATCAAACTGCTTATACTCAACCAGCTCTGTTTGCTATTGAATACTCTTTGTTCAAGTTATGGGAATCTTGGGGAATAAAACCAAATGTGGTAATGGGCCACAGCGTAGGAGAATATGTAGCAGCTTGCGTTGCAGGAGTTTTCAGTTTAGAAGATGGTCTCAAACTAATCGCTATGCGGGGCAGGTTAATGCAAAAGTTACCCTCCGGTGGTGAGATGGTATCTGTTATGGCATCAGAATCTCAAGTGACAGAGGCCGTAGGCGAATATAGTTCCCAAGTGACAATAGCAGCGATAAATGGACCAAAAAGTATAGTAATTTCAGGTGAGAGTGGAGCGATCGCTACCATTTGTAGTAAGTTAGAAGCAGTGGGGGTTAAAACCAAGCAGTTACAAGTTTCTCATGCTTTTCATTCACCATTGATGGAACCAATGTTGGCAGAATTTGCAGCAGTAGCTAAAGAAGTAACCTATAGTCAACCTAAAATACCACTAATATCAAATGTGACTGGTGAAAAAGTAGGTGCGGAAATAACTATTCCTGAATATTGGACTCGTCATGTACGAGAACCAGTAAGATTTGCCCAAAGTATGAAAACTCTTCATCAGCAAGGATATAAAATATTTCTAGAAATCGGACCGAAACCAATCTTATTCGGCATGGGAAGGCAATGTTTGCCAGAGAGTGAAGGAGAATGGTTACCATCATTACGACCGGGAGTGGATGAGTGGCAACAAATACTATTAAGTTTAGGGCAGTTGTATGTACGGGGTGCGAAAATAGATTGGTTAGGGTTTGACCAAGATTATGCTTGTCAGAAAGTAGAATTGCCTACTTATCCATTCCAACGAGAACGTTACTGGATAGAAACAGCACAAACCAAAAATCATCAATTTGAGTCATCGTGTAATGTTTATTCAGTACCAAAAATAGATTTTCCTCTTCAAATTTTTTGCTTGTCTGCTTCTAGTCAACAGGAATTATTACATTTAGCTAAAAATACTATACTTAGTATAGAACAACATCCAGAAGTTAAATTATCAGAGCTTTGTTTCTTAGTGAATACTAAGCAATCATTGTCAGAATATCGTTTGGCAGTTATAGCACAATCTACTTTAGAAGTACTTGCAAAACTCACAGATTTTGTAGCTGGAAAAGATGTAGAAAATCTTTGGAATGACAGGATTAAAAATAGTGATTTTTTGAAGGTAGGTTTTATTTTTAGCCCCTACAGTACTTTTTACCCAAATATGGGCAAAGAACTATATGAAACTCAACCAAAATTCCGTCAATCAATTGACCAATGCCATAAAATTATTAGTGATTATACAGGTCAGTCTTTACTGGAATTATTGTACTCAAACAAAGTTGATAATTTGTCAGAAATAAAACATATTTACAGATTACCAATGTTGTTTGCAATTCAATATGCTTTAAGCGAATTGTGGAAGTCTTGGGGAGTAGAGCCAAGCTTAGTAATGGGTCATAGTTTTGGAGAGTACTCGGCAGCATTAATTGCAGAAATATTTAATTTAGAAGAAGGCTTAAAATTATTAGTTTCTATTGGAAAGCTTTGGGATAGTAAATTAGAAAGAAATTGTCAAGCTATTGGCATTATAGCCAGTGAAAAATATGTCGAGGAAATAATTGAACCCTACATTCAAGAAATTAAAATTATTTCTTATGGTGGTTATCGCAATACTGTAGTCGGCGATACTCAAACAATTCAATTAGTAGCTGAAAAGCTTAGAAAAGAGGGTGTATTAGTAAAAGAACTCCCTTTTGCCGAAGGATATCATACTGACAGAATTAAACCGATACTAGGACTTGTCGATCAAATTCACCAAGGTGTAAATTACTCTAGTTCAAAAATTCCTTTTGTTTCAGCTATCTCAGGTGAATTACTGAATGAAGAGGTAGATTCTACATACTGGAGGAAGGTATGGGGAGAACCTGTAAAATTTTCTACTGCTATAGAAACTGCATATAAACAGGGTTGTAAAATCTTTATTGAAATTGGTCCAAAAGCAGTTACTTTGTCAATGGGGAGATCTCATCTGGGAGAAGAAGCAGGAATTTGGCTTTCTAGCCTTCGAGAACAATATTCAAACTGGCAAATAATGTTGCAAAGTTTATCTCAATTATATGTTCTAGGAATGCCGATAAATTGGTATGAATTTTATCAAAACTATCCACAGTATCAAGTAAAATTACCAATCATATTTTTACCGGAAGAAACTGAATTATTAGAGAAGGAAAAACAAGCAAATGCCAGTAAAGATTCAAGTTTTATTACTTCCATTGAAACCGGTATAAATCAAATGCTTATCGATGGAAATTTGGAGTATTTAACGCAACATTTAAAACAAAATAATGAACTATCAGAAATTGAGTCAAAATTTATCCCAAAGTTGTTAGACTTGATAGCAAAAACGCATCAAAAAGAAATTATCGAAAATCAAGTTAAAGATTATTTTTATCAATTACTTTGGCAGCCCTTAATACATAACGAAGAAAATTCTGCCATTCAACTTAGCCATTGGTTAATTTTTGCTGATTCTACAGGAGTCGGGAAAAAACTAGCAACAAAACTGAAAGAACAAGGACATAAATGTACTTTAGTTTATCGTGGAAAAAGTTTTCAAAATCCTGAAAGTGGAACCTATCTACTAAATCCATGTAATTTTGATGAGTTTGAAAAACTTTGTCAGGAAATAATAACCTCAAAGCAATTATCTTGCCAGAGAGTCATTCATTTGTGGAGTTTAGATGCTCCTACTTCGGAAAATTTAAGCATTTCTCAGTTAGAGCAAGTACAAATATGGGGATGTGGTAGCTTACTGTACCTGTTACAGAGTTTGGTTAAAATTTCCATATCCAGTTCCCCTCAATTGTGGATAGTTACAAGGGGATCTCAGCCTGTATTATCTAAAATTGAAGAACTAACAGTTGCAACATCACCTTTGTGGGGTTTAGGTCGAGTAATATCTCTCGAACATCCACAATTATGGGGAGGATTAATAGATTTAGATTTGCAAGGTTCGCAAAATGAAATAGAAACACTTGTAGAAATTTTGACGAGTAATCAAATAGAAGATCATCTAGCTTTACGAGAAAAACAGATTTATGTAGCTCGTTTATTCAAGCAATGTCCTAAATTATCTGCTCCAATATCATTTTCTTCTAATGCTACCTATCTTATTACTGGAGGACTTGGTGCTTTAGGATTACATGTAGCTAAGTGGATGGTATCCAAAGGAGCAAAATATTTGGTTTTGATAAGTAGATCGTCTCTCTCGGAGGACAAACAAAAATATCTAAGTGATTTGAAACAGCTAGGAGCTGAAGTTGTTACAGTTCAAGCTGATGTATGCAATCCGGAAGAAATGTTGAAAGTACTTGACAAAATAGATAGTTATATGTTTCCCTTAAAAGGAATTATTCATGCAGCAGGAAAACAAAGAAGTGAACGGATCGAACGGATGCAAGTAGAACAGTTATTAGCAGTAATGAGTCCCAAAATTATTGGTGGATGGATACTTCATCAAATTACTAAAGATCGAGAGTTAGATTTTTTTGTCAGCTTTTCTTCCATTGCCTCTGTTTGGGGAGCAGTTGGTCAAGCTCACTATAGTGCAGGCAATCATTTTTTAGATGTGTTATCTTCTTATCGACAAGCTCAGGGATTACCAAGTTTTACTGTTAATTGGGGACCATGGTCTGGAGGTGGTATGGCATCAGAAGAATTTTTGAGAGAATTAAAAGAAAAAGGTATAGAGTCTTTATCCCCTCAACAACAAGGAATAGCTGCTTTAGAATTACTATGGAACAGTCATAGTGTCCAAACAACTGTAGTTAATGTTAATTGGGATTTATTCAAACAACTTTATAGTACAGGAAGACAGCGATTACTTCTAGAAGAAATTAATGTCAAACAAGTTGAAACAAAACGTTCAACTTCCAAGCAAAAGCTCGAAATTATTAAAAAAATGGAGACTGCTCCTAAAACTGAACGCAGAAATCTATTAATCACATATCTTCAAAAAGAAATAGGAAAAATATTAGGATTAAAAATAGATCAATTGCCAAGTTTAGAGCAAGGTTTTTTTGAAATGGGTATGGACTCTCTAATGGCAGTTGAACTCAAAAATCGACTAGAAGATAGCCTGAATTGCTCTTTACCTACGACTTTGATTTTTAATTTTTCTAACGTTATTAGTCTAGCCGATCACATTGCCTCAAGTATACTGGGATGGGAATTAGAAAACATTGAACGCTCTGAATTTTCCAAGGCTGAATCAAATAAAATTCAAGAATTGTCAGAGGTAGAAGAGTTATCTGAAGAAAGTATCCAACTCTCAATCGCAACAAAACTTACCAAGTTAGAAACTTTGTTGGAAGACAATTAAAATAGAAAACATGGAAGAAAAAGAAAATCACCTAGCTGATTCTAAGCGAGTATTTATAGCTCTTAATAAAGCAGTAACAAAACTAGAAGCAATTGAGCGAGCCAAAACAGAACCGATTGCTATAGTTGGGATGGCATGTCGTTTTCCAGGTGGTGCTAATGACCCTGAAAAATTTTGGCAACTTTTGTCTAAAGGAGTGGATGCAATCACAGAAATTCCTCCTCAGAGGTGGGACGTCGATGCTTACTACGATCCTAATCCAGAAATCCCAGGAAAAATGTATACTCATCGAGGTGGTTTTTTAGATGATTTCGATGTAAGTCAATTCGATCCAGGTTTTTTTGGGATTTCACCTCGCGAAGCGATCGCCATAGATCCCCAACATCGTTTATTTTTAGAAGTTTGTTGGCAAGCTCTCGAAAATGCTGGACAAATTCCTCAACGATCGGAGGGAAGTCCTACAGGGGTTTTTGTTGGTATCACCGCTTATGATTATGCGCTTATTACCCATCGCGCAAAATATGATAGTAGTATAGAACCTTATCTGTTAGGGGGATCTTTCTTAAATCTTGCTGCAGGCCGTATTTCTTATATTTTAGGATTTACTGGTCCTTCTATGACTATAGATTCAGCCTGCTCCTCTTCTTTAGTAACTATTCATCAAGCTTGCCAAAGCCTACGACAACAAGAATGTCAGATGGCTTTAGCAGGGGGTGTCAATCTAATGTTATTGCCAGATAGTATGATAGTTGCTTCCAAAGCGAAAATGCTTTCACCAGATGGTTACTGTAAAACTTTTGATGCAGCAGCTAATGGCACTACCTGGGGTGAAGGCTGTGGTGTATTAGTTCTCAAACGTCTATCAGATGCTTTAGAATCAGGAGATCGTATCTTGGCACTGATCCGAGGTTCAGTTGTGAATCAAGATGGACCAAGTAGTGGTTTTACAGTTCCTAATGGGAATTCTCAGAAACAGTTAATACATCAAGCTCTAAAAGCAGCAAAAATAGAACCTTCTCAAGTAAGTTATATAGAGACCCATGGCACAGGAACAGCTTTGGGAGATCCTATTGAACTAAATTCTTTGGCAGAGGTATTTGGAGCAGAAAGAACTAAGAAAAAACCATTAATGATTGGGTCGGTAAAAACTAATATCGGTCATTTGAGTTCAGCCGCTGGAATAGCAGGAGTAATCAAAGCAATACTTCAATTGCAACATCAACAAATAGCTCCTCATCTACATTTTAAAAATCCAACTCCTAAGTTTAACTGGAAAGATTTTCCTCTAGTTGTACCCACTGAATTAACTTCTTGGCAAGTTAAAGATGGTACAAGAATTGCGGGAATTAACTCCTTTGGTGCAAGTGGAACTAATGCTCATTTAATCTTAGAAGAAGCCCCTGTTCAAGACGAGATGCACCCCCCTATCCTTAATCAAGGAGGATTAGAACAACAATTAAGAATTAAGAGTGAGAGACCAAAACATTTGTTAACCCTCTCGGCAAAAACAGAAAAAGCTTTAGCAGAATTAGTCAGTTGTTATCAAAATCATCTGCAAATTCATTCAGAATTAAAACTAGAAGATATATGTTACACAGCAAATAGTGGACGATTCCATTTTCACCATCGACTTGCTATTCTTGCTTCCAACTTAGAGGAGTTAGTCTCAAAACTAGCTCATCACCAAAAAGCAGCAAAAGTAGCAGGATTATACACTAATAAAGTTTCTGACAACAATAGTCAACCCAAAAAAGCGTTCCTATTTACAGGACAGGGTTCCCAATATCTGAATATGGGAAAAGAGTTATACCAAACTCAGCCACTATTTCGCCACACAGTTGACCAATGTTCCCAGCTCTTGCAACCCTATCTAGAACATTCCTTACTTTCCGTAATTTATCCAGATACACAAACAACACAAAACTCAGATTTAATCAACCAAACAGCCTACACTCAACCAGCCTTATTTGCCATAGAATACGCTCTGTGTCAACTATG
>NZ_JAAHGB010000062.1:0-41234 GCF_010672695.1 Okeania sp. SIO1H4 | reverse complement strand
TCCTGTCTCCTTCTTCAATGCCTTTTTTCAGTGATTAAATTCACTGGAGATAGAGCGGTATTATCCTGTTTGATTAGCGTAATTATTACGCTAACTGTTAGTTACTTTTTGTCCAAAGTCCAATTAGTATAGCTATCTATAATATCGAGACTGAATATTAATCTAAAATAATAATCACTCAATTGGATGAACCAGTTGAAGGATGTGGTTTTTCAGGAGTTAGGAGATGATGAAGTTGTAGATAACTAAGGGTCTTGAACCATGTCTTATCTCAACTTCAGCCAAGTCCACACTAGAAACCAAGAAGTTTATTCTCAGCTTTCAGAAGCAATTTATTTAGTTAGATATAGCAAAGCAAGCATCTTCTGATGCCACAGCTCTTCATTCAATTCAAACAACTATTGAACAATTAATTAATTTACGAAATCGTGTTGGTTCAGGAGAGCTTTGAATCTATAAAATACCTATAAAAAAATTTTATTACACCAATTCAATTTTGGTGGAGTAAGGCAGATAATAATATGATTCTACAACAAGTGCCAAATTATTCCTGCCTTTCTCCGTTTTAATCTTTTATAATTTATTGATAATTTAAGGTTTAAATCACTTCTTAAACTGACAAGCTACCGCCTTTATTCTGAGTCGCAAATCACACAAATTTTACGATGTAATATAGCTAAATAATGCCTTAATCAAATATTTTTTCTTTCTACTTTCCCTATGGAAATTTGACTCACAATTTGGTGGAGTATCAGGAATAAACTTGAGACTGAAAACTTGACTTCAAGATATTCATTTAGAGACTCATCATCAAATATACAAATTAATTAATTTTGCGTCACTACTTAAACATCTACTTCCTAAACACAAGGTCAACTCATACATTTACTTTTTTACTGATTCAATGTAAAATCCTATATCATTTTAGTTTAGCGGAAAATTAAGAGCGATCGCCGATTATGAAATCTCAAATTTTAACTATAAAAAAAAAAGGCACAACAATTCAAAATCTTCAAGTTACAAAAGTAGTTGATGGTGACACAATCAAAGTTTTATTAAACGATAAACGAGAATTTATCAGAATGGATTATGTTGATGCTGAAGAAAGCTATTCTGAATATTCCAAACCAGTGACAGACATGGGTAAAGCAGCATCAGAAATGGCAATAAAATATTTCATATTACCTGACGGTGAACTTGCTCAAGTCGATCTTGAATTTGATACAAACGACCCTGTAGAAAATTGTTTAGAAAAATATCGCGACCATCAAGGTCGTTTAATAGCTTATGTAAATAAAAATGGAGAAAACTTTAATATTAAACTAATTAGAGAAGGCTGGAGTCCCTATTTTATTAAATATGGGAATTCTAGACTTTATCATCAAGAAATGATAGCTGCAGAAATAGAAGCTCAAGCTAATAATCTTGGTGTTTGGAATCCTCAAGTAAATCGAGGTAAACGTAAAAGAAATTATAATTTGCTAGTACCTTGGTGGTCATTAAGAGCTTCCATTGTAGATAATTATCGTACCTATGGAATAGCTTCTGGAGTTCTAGAAGTGAGATTAGATTTTCCCAAGATTTTAGCAGCAGCAAGAGCTGAAGAATATGTAACAGTTTTCTATGATTTACAGGGAGGAGTTTCTAAGTGGTTAGATAATGGTGCTTTAATTTATGATGGAACTAAAGACCATCGTTTAAAATTATGGATTCCAAATACTAATACTGAAGAAATGAAGCCATTATTACAACTATTAAAAAATCGTTACTTTGGTTTAGGTAGAGGATATGTTTATATCACTGGGCAACTACATATGTATAGAGATAAACCAGAAATTATTCTTTCTGGAATAAACCAATTATCAGATTTTCCACCTACAGTATGAGGGGGTTAACGAAGTCAGAAGTCAGATAGGGGAGCCGTCGGATTGGCGACGTACAGAAGTTAACCCACCCCTAACCCCTCCCAGGAGGGGGATGCGTGAGCAACTCTCCAAAAATATTTGGCCTTAAAAGGCGAGGTTCGCAACCCATATTATTTTGATAAAAACTATGATTTTAAGCATTCCGCAGGAAAGCAGAAGGCTTGAAATACTTAATTTTCTTTTCTCTTGGTCAAGTAAGATGCTTGAATACTATCTTTTTCTTACTCACATTTAAGCGCCTTTAAAATTTTAGGACTACTAATTTACTTGACTGGGTATAGAAGTTTAATAAATAAGGGCGCATTCATTAAAAAAAGTAGCAAAATTGACCGCTAATAGCTGTTTGCGCAGTATTCCGCAGGAAACGCCTAAAATATTCTTCAACTGTTATTAACCGTTCAGCAAAATTTTTATCTAATAGACATCTCCAGAAAATAAACTTGCTCTTTATTTAAGATAAGCTAGAGTTGTAAAAGTCACTGAAAAATCATTTTTCGTAATCTTTGGCCGTGAACATCTATGTCCCTGTTCTCTGTTCCCTAATGTGTGCAAAAAGTCTATATCTTTTTAACCAGAGGTTTAATAATTATTATTTACCGAATAATTAAGGTTTAAAGCCTCTCCTTTAAAGGAGAAACAAGAAAAAATTTTCATGATTAGTCAATCCTCTTCTTTTCAAGGAGAGGAAATAATTAATAATTAATAATTAATTATTAATTGTTGAATTTAGCCCTCATATTGAGTTAATATTTCTACACCTGTTTCAGTAACAGCAACAGTATGCTCAAATTGTGCAGATAATTTACCATCCTTAGTAATAGCAGTCCAACCGTCGTCAAGTACCTTTGCTTCCCAAGTACCTTCATTAATCATCGGTTCAATAGTAAATACCATTCCAGCCCGCAACTTTTTCCCTTTTCCTCTGGTACCATAATGAGGAATCTGTGGTGCAGTGTGGAAAATATTGCTCACACCATGACCAACAAAATCTCTAACTACAGAAAAACCTTCTGCTTCAGCATATTCTTGAATAGCAGCTCCAATATCCCCAATTTTATTTCCAGGTTTAACTTCAGCAATGCCTAAATACATAGATTTTTCTGTAACTTCAACTAATTTTTTAGCCAATGGAGAAGGTTCACCTACGAAAAAAGTTTTAGAAGTATCCCCATGATAACCATCAAGAATTGGAGTCACATCAATGTTAATAATATCTCCCTCTTTTAAGATTTGTTTTTTGTTAGGAATACCGTGACAAACTACCTCATTAATACTCGTACAGATAGACTTAGGAAAACCATGATAACCAAGGGGAGCGCTACGAGCGCCATGAGCTTGCGTCCAACGTTCTGCTTCTTCATCTAATTCTAGAGTGCTTACTCCAGGCTTGACAAGAGGTTCAAGATGATGTAATAATTCTGCAGCCAAACGTCCTGCCCGACGCATTTTTTCTATTTCTCTTTTTGATAATAAAACGATAGTTTCAGTTGCCATTGGTTATTTGATTAATCCTGTAAGCTATACGGTTGATAGACATAGCTTACTTTAGCATATAAATAGCGACGGAGTTCTCAGGAGTCAGGAGTCAGGAGGAAAAAAGAAGAAAGTTTTTTATCTAAGATTTACGCAGTACAACCTATTTTCCTCATTGTGACTGACAGGGAAGCAATCTCAAATCCTAATTTTTCCTACATCATGGGTAATATCATGTCCGGATAATTAGTTATAAAAAAACTTTCTCCTTCAACTCCAGTTGTTCTTCTTTATTCCCTCTTTCCTCTTTCCTCCTGACTTCCCCTCCACCGGAGGGGTTAGGGGTGGGTTGACTCCTGAGGACTCCGTAGTTATTTATTTATCACTGTTTAACCAGACATGATATAAGTCCTGATACAGTTATCGCAACCTCTACTTCTATTAATTTTATATATAATAGACATCTCTAAAAATCAAAAATAAAATCAATTATTACCCATAAATTATCAATTACTCCCCTCCACCGGAGGGGTTAGGGGTGGGTTCCCTGTTCCCTGTTCCCTGTTCCCTCTTTTCTGGAAAATTATCTGATGTCTCATCATCATAAAAGCGATAAAACAAAGGCTCATCTTTAAAATTATGTTCGTCTAAAACATGATGAATTATGCCCTGTTCTAACATTAATTGACCCATTAAAATAGCTTCTTCCCGAGTAGCTCGTTCGTGAATCATTAGCCACTCTACCGCATCCGAACCAAAAAATACATTTTGAAATTTCTTAAATTGAAATTTGCGGTCTTTGATAGAAACTCCGTTAGCTCCACGCATGGCAGTGGCGATCGCCCCCCAGTCGTACTCTTCTTTGATAGCAGGTGGCTCGATAGATGGAATTTCTTCAGGTTGGGATTGATATTCTACAGGAGTTTGCGACCGCAACCAAGCATAGATTTCTGGGTCGAGGTCTTTGATATGTAAGTCTTGTTGAGGACGAGCTACTTCTACTCCATACTTTCGCAAATATCTTTCTATTTGGTTATAGAGGTGGGTTCTCACCTTTGGTTGCTTGAGAGGGTCGCGGATAAAAGCTACTACCCGAAACTGTAACCCATCCTCTGTATATTGCCGAAATTTTACTTTCGGGGGTGGATGACGGAGAATATCTGGATGTTCTACTTGAGCAGCAGCAAGCAAAACTTTGTAGACAAAATCAATATCTGTTCCATAAGGAACTTTCACATAAGTTTTCACTCTAGTTATACCACTGCGGTTCCAGTTGAGGACTTCCCCTTCAATAAACCGAGAGTTGGGAATGGTAATAATGTAGCGTTCGATATTAGAAATATCAGTTGTTCTGGCACCGATACGTTGGACTAAACCTTGAAATTCTCCAACTTGAACTAATTCTCCAACTTTTACCGGACGAGCGACAATTAAAATTAACCCACATATGAAGTCTTTGACAATATTTTGTAATCCAAAACCAATTCCCACTCCGAGCGCTCCAAGCAAAATAGCTAGAGACTGAAAGTCTACTCCTCCAGCATTAAGAATTAAAACCGCTCCTACAGAAAGCAGTCCGTATTGGACAAAAAAAGCGATCGTGTCTTGGTGACTGCGTTCAGCTTCTGTAAGGGGGAGGAAGCGAGATTTGAGGATTCTCACAAACCAGCTTACCCCTACCCAAAGTGCGACTATAGTTAGGGCGATAGTTAATATTCTGGTTAGGGAAATGCTTTCTTCTCCCAGTTGAAACATTCTAGAATTAAATGTACTGTCTAGAAGTTTGAAAGCTTCATAAAACCAAGCTCTAGTTATGGGAAATAGTTGAATTCCATACTTGATAAATGTTGCCCATACTCCCACTTGCAATAATAGTAAACCTAATAGTTGTAGGGAGTTCCAGCGTCTCTGAGGATTTTGTAGTTTCTGGCGTTGAATGTAACGAAATAGTAATACGAGTCCCCCCTGAAGTAACAGAGTAATCAAAAAGGCAATTATCAGCTTTTTGACTGCCCAACGGGTATAAGCAGGGGTGCGTTCCCGCCAACTTTGATTTAAACCCTGCTGGAGTTTTTCCTGCCACATTTGTACCTGCATCTCTGAGTACATGGAGTTGAGGACATCCGCTTCTGTCACCTGCATTAAGGGGCGACTATCGATTTTCAATACCACTTCTTGATTAGAGCGGATTACTTTTATCTGTGGTGGTGTTCCTCGTTGGATACTCTCAGCTAAGGCTGATTTCAGAGTTGATGTCATTAATGCGGCTCTCTCCTGGGCAGTCACTTTTTCAAAAGGGCCAATTTCTAAAAGTTCTCGACCATCTAATACTACGGGAGCTTTTACACTTGTTGCATCTTCTGCTAGGACGGGAGAGAATAGAAATATTGATAGTAAACAGATGCACAGTGCCAGAATTAACCTAAACCCATATTTCTGAAGTTTTGAGACATAGTTGAAGGAAGAAGGAAGAAGGAAGAAGGAAGAAGGAAGAAGGTTGATATTTCGTTGTTTTAGATGTTCCATAAGTCAAATTAAGGAAGGAGGAAGGCTTTAGTTATCTAGGATAAAGGAAGAAGGAAGAAGGTTGATATTTCGTTGTTTTAGATGTTCCATAAGTCAAATTAAGGAAGGAGGAAGGCTTTAGTTATCTAGGATAAAGGAAGAAGGAAGAAGGTTGATATTTCGTTGTTTTAGATGTTCCATAAGTCAAATTAAGGAAGGAGGAAGGCTTTAGTTATCTAGGATAGAAGATTAAATAATATTAGGTTGTTTAAACTATTCCATAAGTCAAATATAGTAATGCTACTGCTATATCTTATAGCAAAGAAAAAGGGAAAAGTGGATGAAGAGAGTCTTCGACAAGTGACTTGTCTAGATGCTGGTGCATTGTAATGGTGGTCTATTGTAATTATTTTGCTCAAGGACAAAAACAGTGGGAGCATCTTGCTCCCTTACTTGTATCTTGCTCCCATAAAGTGGCATTGTTCATCCCCATCTAGCATTTAGTATTACGCGAGCAGGACTACCCGTGTCTACAAACGCTAACCAATTGTAGATATATCGTTTGTCAAGTTACTGAGGTACAGTTGTTTTTTTTATTTTCTGCTCCCGGTAGTTCTGCGTAGTAAATGATATATGTAGATTAACAACGGCGCTTCATGGGAGCAAGATGCTTCATGGGAACAAGATGCTCCCACTACCGTGTCTGGTAACAAAGATTATTACAATCTACCAGATTTATGTTTCAATTAATCTAGCAGAACTAAAGCTAAAATAGTTAGATAATTTATGTTTGAACTGAGATAAAGTAAGCCAATCAAAATTAATTATGTACTGCTAATTAAGCCTATTAAATCAAAACAGCAAATCTGAATTTTTTACCAATCTATGCACAAAAAATTATATGAAAAAATCAATACTATATTTGACGGTTCTAATCATCTGTGGGTGCCGTGACTTATCTACTACTGAAAATCCATTAAACTTGCCTACCACATCACCTACTCCTACCTTTGTAGAATGCCCACAAAAACCAATAATTCGTCTGGATAAAACAGACGCTAAATCTTTATCTTTAACTGAAAATATTATTACTATATCCGATACTGTTAACTCTGAAAAACAACTTAGCTATAAATTCTATGCTAGAAGGGATAAAGATTTTAACTATAGAATTAGCAGCAATGTTTGTATTTGGATATTTGCCCCAGATACGAAACTATTACAACGTCGAGAATTAATCATCGCTGAACAGAGGGATTCACCAATTTCTGGAGAACAAATGTCTATCGATCTACCTCTAACAGGAGAATATATTGTACAAGTGTCAAGCCCTAGTGAATCTACAGAATTCAACCTAGAAATGAGTTTAGGAGATTTACCAACACCAGAACCTTCTACAGTTAATATAGACGAAACTTCATCAACGTCAAAATCAGAAACAACACCTCAAGAATCTACTCCTAAAACTTCTAGTGAAGCAGCAGTAAAAAATTATTATTCTAATCTTAATCAAGGTAAATATGAGCAAGCTTGGAATCAACTATCAACAAGTTTTCAAGATAATCAACAACTACATCCAGATGGTTATAATTCCTATTATGACTGGTGGACAGGAATTAATAATATTGCTATTCAAGATGTTAAGCAGGTCAGCACAAGTACAGAAACGGCTACAGTAAATGCTCTGGTAAAATATACAAAAAAATCAGGAGAAAATATTGCTCAATCTCTGGAGTTATTTTTAGTTTGGAATTCTACAGATCAAAAATGGAATATAGATACAGTTAGCCTAAATTAGTTAGAATTATTATGGTAGAATATTCTTTGACTCTCACAAACAAAAATACTAATCAAATATCTAGATATATTCTAGACTTAGAAGAATATTATGAAAATCAGCCTGCCAGTTTTTTTACCCCAATAGTATGCAATAAAATTAGAAATGAACTACAAAGTCAAGGTAGCTTTCACATTAATGATATGTACTTACAAATAATTATCAAAACATGGATTCAAGATATCAAAGAAGGATATAGAGATAGTAATGTTGTTCTAGATTTACCTAAAATTAATCATCGGAATATTAACAGTCTCAAAGAATCAGGAAATCAAGAAATTCCCCAACTTATTTATCCAGATTTATCTGATATAGAACCAAAAATTGGCGCCTTACCCCCCCTAGACTTTTCTTAAAGAAAGAAGGAAGGAGCAAGAAGGAAGAAGGTAGATTAAGTAGGGTGTGTGACGAGACCCTTACCGTTCTGGAATAATGGTCGATTTTATTGTCACGCACCGCGTGCTGTGGGATGGTGCTACAGGATCTAATATTTATTTGACAAGCGCTCTCTAAAGTAATATCAAGTCTCATTAATTAGCCATAATAAAAATGTTCTTCTTTTGAGAGAAAATATTTTTTCGGTGCGGAATGCGGAGCAAACAAATTTCCCCTGCTTCCCTGCTCCCTGCTCCCTACTCCCTAAATTTTTCCGGGTTATTCAAAGAGAGATGATATAAGAAAGAATGAAGGAGCAAAAAGGAAGAAGGTAGTTAGCTCAAGACTGTTACTAAACAAAAACATCAAATTAAAAATTATGTTGTAGAAAGGGAGTTAAAATAAATTTATTTTTGAGGAGGATTATGGCTATTAATTGTAATGTATGTTTCTACGATAGAAATTCCGACAAAAATCAATTTTGCGAAGTTTGTGGTTCAGAAATACAACCATCAATTACTTTGTTTGAGGCTGGAGAAAAAGGTATTCAAGAGGGAGAAAAACAAACTGTTTTACAAACATATGAACAGACAGTAAATTCTCATCAAAGGATTAATAAAAATATTAATCAAAATATTAATAATAATCCTGTTACTCCACCTGTTTATACAAATATTCAAACTAGCTCACCTCCAACTCTAGAAACTGCTAAAAAAGCAAATATTTTACCTAAAAATTCTGCTAATCCTACTCTGATTACTGGAACAATTGCTAAACTTATTCCGAAACAAGTAGGTTCCCCTGTACCAGAATTTATTATCGATAGTAACAATGCTCTTATTGGCAAATTTGACCCAAATATCGGTCCTGTAGAAATTGATTTAGATGGATTTTATGGAGATGAAACAGTTTCTTCTACTCATGCAGAAATCTATTTTGAAAATAATCAATGGCAGATTAAAGACATGGGTTCTACTCATGGTATTTATATTAAACCTACAGGTAAAACTAGGTTTGGATACCGGACTAATAAACCAGAAATTTTAAACTCAGGAGATGAAATTGCTATAGGTAAAATTCGGTTACTATTTTTGATTATTTAATTTAGAAGTCAGTCCTCAGGAGTCCAGGAGTCGTATGGGAATGGCTTCAATACCATTTTTTAGGTCATAATTCTCTTTTTTATCAAAGAGACATCTCCTGCAAAGTAGGGGCGTTAGCGGCAGCTCTGCGTTAGCAAATGGCCATTCGCCCTTACCAAATAATTAAGGTTTAAAGCCTCTCCTTTAAAGGATAAAAAAGCGGTCGTTAGCGAAGCTTCCCGTAGGGTAGGATGGCGTTTGCTACCGCAAAGCTTTCCGTTCCGGAATGCTACCGCAAATGCTAACAGCGGAGCAACTCTGATAATGGTACTTAGACATTTTTTGGTAGGAAAAATGCGTCAAAGTCAGTCTAGACAAGGGAATTACGTCAAAGCCTTAAAAATGGCTAGAACCCTTAGTAACTCAGGATTTATGCCTTTTCGACGTGAAAACCTCTACCCATCTATATCTGAGCCTATTTTCTGCCTTTATTTTATGTAAGTCCCAATGAGAGCGGGTCTCGGAGCTGGCCGACCATCGACCAAGAAAAGAAAAAATTTTCCTTTTATTCAACCCTCTTCTTTTCAAACAGAGGTAATAATTAATAATTAATTATTAATTATTAATTATTAATTGTTGAAGCCTTCCTTCTTCCCTCTTCCTTCCTCAATAAAATAAGGATACAAAAATGTCGATCAACTGCCCAGTTTGTGGCGCAGAAAATTCTGATACTGCCATTACCTGTCGTGCTTGTGGTTGCCCTTTAACGAATATAAATTCTGTAGGATATCAACTACCTAGTGGCACTTTACTTCAGCAAGGTAAATATAGAATAGAAAAAACATTAGGTGAGGGTGGTTTTGGCATTACTTACAAAGCAACTGATTTAGAAAATTTTACCGATGTTGCGATTAAAGAACTTTGCCCAGATAAGTTTCTGAGACATGGCATAAATATTATTTGGCCTCCTTCTATTACTGCCAAAATTAAGCAGGAACAAATCCAAAAATTTAAGATAGAAGCAGAATATTTACAAAAATGTGTCCATCCCAATATTGTTAAAGTAATTAATTGGTTTGAAGCTCATAATACAGCTTATTTAGTAATGGAATTTGTCAGAGGTAAACCCCTGTCTAAAATTTTGCAAGAAAAAGGTAAGCTACCAGAAAATATCGTCAAAAAATATTTTATTCAAATTGCCGAAGCTTTACAATTGGTTCATGCCAATAATTTTCTGCATCGCGATATTAAACCGGATAATATTATTATTAATTTCCTAGATAAAGCTATCCTAATTGATTTTGGTTCCGCTAGAGAATTTTTGGCAGGTTTCACTCATAAAATGACCTCTATGTTGACGCCTGGATATGCACCAATAGAACAATATACTAACTTCGGAAAACCCAATCCTAGTGCAGATTTATATGCTGTTTGTGCTTCAATTTATCATGCTTTAACAGGTAAAGTACCAGTAACATCATCTGCTCGATTAAGTTCAGAAACTTTGATTTATCCACGGCAAATAGAACCATCAATTCGTCCTCAAACAGAACAAATTATCTTAAAAGGAATGAAGATGAATATAGAGGAACGTTTTCAAAGTGCTGAGGAATTAATTAATGCACTTAAAGGTAAGTTTATTTCTCAACAATTAAGTCAAGCTAGACAGATTTTAAAACAAGGAAATTTGACAGAAGCAGTCACAACTTATCAACAATGTTTGTTAAAAGAACCCGATAATGGTATTGCTGCTGTAGAACTGGCAATGCTGTTAGTTTATATTGACGATCGCCAAGCTATTTTTGCTGCTAATCAAGCTATTAAAATTAATCCAAATGATGGTAGAGGCTATGGAGTTTTAGGGCTAATTAGTTGTCGTCAAGAAAATTGGGTGCAGGCACTTCAACAGTTAAAAAAAGCTGTAAATTTATCTCCGGAAGAATCTTGGATACAGGCTAACTATGCTTGGAGTTTAGCAAAATTATCTAGATGGAAAGAAGCATTAATAGTATGCGATCGCTCCTTGAAAATAGATAGTAATTCTGCTTTTGCATTAGGATTAAAAAGCTGGATTTTAGCTAATCAAAAACACTGGTAAAAAGTCATCGGTACTATTCGTCCTGCAATAAAAAATTCCCAAAAATATAATAGTAGCGATGGGTAAGCATTCAGCAGTCAGCTATCAGCTATCAGCTATTGCTTTTAGTTTTAGATAAAAGCTTTAATAATTGAGGCAGAATTTATACTTACTACCAAAGTCGGCTGTAAAGTCTATATTAATTTGAACCTCCTCATAAGAGCTGAGAGCTGACAGCTAATAGCTGAATACTTACAGCGATGGGCAAAAATTACTTTCTTGGTTATACCCTTCTTTGATGTTTGCTATAGACCAAGAATTACTAGGTAAAACTACTCCAGATATAGATAAATGTATTGAATAATGTATTGAATAATTTATTACTAAATTGCCTAACAGTAGTTTTGCTTGGGGATGCAAAGGTTGGAAACTAGGCTGCAAAAATCAATGGCAAGAGGCTATTATTTCTCTAGAAAAAGCTACCAATTTATCTGATATTAAATCTTGGATATTTTTAAATTTAAGCATTGCTTATGAACATCAGGGAAACTATCAAGCTGCCATTCAAATATATAAAAATTTCAGTCAGAATCATCAAAATGAAATTGCTCTATTTCGTTTAGGCACTTTCCTTGGTCGTCAACAACAATGGTTACTCGCTAAATCCTTCCTCGAAAAAGCAATTAAAATCAATCCAAATTATGCAGAAGCTTATCATAATTTAGGGTGGGTGTTGTTAAATATTAAAAATTCTCATGGAGAGATTCAAAACTTACAAGCAATGGAATCAGCTTATGGTCAAGCTATTGAACTTTATGAACAACAAAATAAGTTAAATTTAGCTAACAGTATTAAACAAGCATTTCAAGTATAGCTGGTCACTACAAATACGAGGCATTTTTAACCAACTTGCCCATAAATGATAGTTGGGCAGAGAAATGTCGAGTATGAAAAATTAACTCCTTACACCTCTAAGAATAGAGAATATACCCATAAATAGTTATTTTAGGTTAAGAAAAATTAGATATTTTGCTTCTCTGCCCATTGCTTCAACTCTTCTAAAAAAGAAAGTGTTGTTTTCCCAAAATCAGTTATCTCGTAGGTTACAGCAAAAGGTCTTGTACTAATTACCTCACGCTTAACCAAACCATCATTCTCCATCTCTCTTAGCCTTTGAGTTACCATCTTTTTGCTTGCTCCGCGCAGTTGACGAGCTAAATCTCCAAAACGCACTGGTTTATCCTTGAGATGCCAAAGAATAAATCCTTTCCATTTTCCACCTATAAGCCTCATTCCGCGTTCAATTGGACAGGGTGTAAGACAAGGTTCAATTGCCTGCTTGCGACCTAGATCGTCGGTTTCAATTTCAATTTTAGAACTCATTTCCCACCTGGTTACTAAAAGTATACTAGTTGACTATGGTAACTTAATTTTGTATCTTTCAATTATGGCAGTGACAAAGATCAAATTAATCAGGACAACTAATGAACACTCTGCTTTTAATTTTAGGCAAAGAAACTAACGAATTTGCTAAAGGTAGCTACAATCAAAGTCTTTTTGAGACCGCAGTAGAAACTTTAAGCAATCGTTATAAAATTTTGACTACTATTGTTGAAGATAGCTACAAAGTTCCAGAGGAAATTGCTAAATTCAAACAAGCTGATGCAGTAATCTTTCAATATCCAGTTTACTGGTTCATGATGCCATCAACCTTAAAACGATACCTAGATGATGTTTATGCTTATGGTGAGTTTTTTGCGTTTAGTGGTGGTGAATATGGATCGGGTGGACTGATGAAAGGTAAAAAGTTTATGCTCTCTACTACCTGGAATGCACCCATCGAAGTCTTCAATAATAAGAATCCGAATAGCTTTTTTGAAGGGCGATCGGCAGAAGAAGTATTGCTACCAATGCGTAAATCTCAGGAATATTGTGGTTTAGAGGAGTTACCTCATTTTTCTTGCCACAACATTATTAAAAATCCTCAATTTGAGTCCGATCAAGAGCGGTATATTCTTCATTTAACTAAAGTTTTTCTCGATTTCAATCCTTTTATAAACGCAGACACTCAACAAGTAGCATCTATAGTCAGTAATCCTGGTTAATGCTCGATTTATCCTCGAAAAAACACTATTGCAGGATGGCGGAAATAACTGACCAGTTACAAAATCCGGCGTTGGTAAGTTAAGCTATGATATTAATCTTAATTACTTAGGAGTCAGGAGTCAGGAGGAAAGAAAGAAGAAGAAATAAGGAATAGAAGGAGAAAGTTTTTTGTTTGCGCTCTTATCCGGACAATATATCATACCTCTTTTCACCAACGCCCAAAATCCTAAAACAATTACAAATCAATACTTTTGACTTTTGAATTTTAACTTCCGCGTAGCGGCACTATTAATTTAAAACTGAGAAAAGATCGTGACCAAACAACCAGATATTCATCTTTATACAGCTTCTACTATGAACGGATGGAAGCCAGTAATTTTTCTTGAAGAAGCTGAAGTTGAGTATGACATGACCTATATTGACTTTTCTAAAAAGGAACAAAAGTCAGATTGGTACATGAAGCTCAACCCAAACGGACGTATTCCAACGATCGTAGACCGGAGTAATGACGATTTTGCTGTTTTTGAGTCGGGTGCAATTCTCTGGTATTTGGCGGAAAAATATCAAAAGTTTCTCCCTCAAAATGAAAAAGCTCGCTCTCAAACACTTCAATGGTTAATGTTTCAAATGGGTGGCATCGGACCAATGATGGGACAGGCGATGTATTTTCAAAGGATTGCCGAACCACAGGGACATCGAGATGAGTTTGCTATAGAGCGATATGTAAAAGAGTCGCGCAGGTTACTGGAAGTATTGGATAAACAACTTGAAGGTAAAACCTTCTTGGTGGGAGATGAATTTACGATCGCCGATATCGCTACTTATCCTTGGGCGAGATCCTACTACTGGGCAAAGGTTTCTGTAGACGGACTGAACAATCTTCAAGCTTGGTTTGACCGTATTGACGAACGACCTGCGACCCAAAGAGCTTTAGAAAAACCCAAACCCGTACCTGAGTTTTTTGGTCGGGGTGATGTTGATACTGCCCAAGCTGCCAATGCAGCTAGATTTAAGGATAACTGATGCACCAACTCCAATCCTAGTAACCAATAGAAAATTAGAGACAAAGAGTAAAGATAATGAGCGAAAAACTATACACTGTTGCCGTATTGAAGGCTCAACAGGGAAAGTTTGACGAGCTAGTTGCGGTTCTAGAAGAGCTAGCAAGACAGAGTCGCCAGGAAACAGGGGCGTTGCAATATGGGTTTTATCGTAACCAAGAAGATCCTAACACCATACTATCTTTTGAAGAGTGGCAAGATACGGATGTTGAATCTGCACATTGGGAAACACCCCATCTTACTTCAGCGGTTGAAAAATTCAAGGACATTTTGGATGGCGAACCGATCGTCTATAAAGGTCATCAAATCATCTAAGTTTGTTTCATAAATCAAAGTATTTTTTCCAAGAAAGGAGATTTCTCATGAGTAAGACAATTTTAATGACGGGTGCAGGTTCGGGATTCGGTAAAGGTACGGTGCTGGGGTTGGCAAAAAAAGGTCATAAGGTAATTGCTACCTGTGAAAACTGGCCTCAAGTCACTGAACTCAAAGCAGCAGCAGAACAAGAAGGTGTGGAAATTGAAGTCGCTAAGATGGATCTGCTGAATAAAGAGGAACGCGAATTTGTGTTTGAGAAATATGCCGACGATATCGACATTTTAGCTCCCAACGCAGCTACTGGTGAAACGGGTCCAATCGCTGAAATTCCTGTCGATCGAGTACGTCGCGTATTTGAGGTGAATGTATTCTGCACGCTAGAATTTATTCAGCCCTTCGCTCGTCATTTTGTCAAAAAAGGCAAGGGAA
Organism: Okeania sp. SIO1H4; assembly: GCF_010672695.1. NCBI lineage: Bacteria > Bacillati > Cyanobacteriota > Cyanophyceae > Oscillatoriales > Microcoleaceae > Okeania > Okeania sp. SIO1H4. The sequence goes on along the minus strand of NZ_JAAHGB010000062.1, from coordinate 26,046 downwards.
AAATTATCTTTACTTCTTCGATTGCAGGGTTTTCCACCTTCCCATTTCTCGCACCCTATTGCGCATCCAAACACGCCCTCGAAGCAATTGTGCAGTTGATGCGTGAGGAAATGGAAGGTACTGGAGTACAGATTGCAACTATTAACCCCGGTCCATTTCGTACTGGCTTTAATGATCGTATGTACGACACCCTCGACCAGTGGTACGACCCCGAACGAAACTTCACCTCAGAGAAGCCAGTTCGCGATACACAGCAACTATTTGCGGGGGAAGATTTGCAACTCGACCCTCAAGGAATGATTGACTTCATGATCGAGACTATTCCTCAAGACCATCATAAATTTCGCAATGTTTATCCTCCGCGTTTTATTGAGGATGTTAAGAAGTATCAGGAAAGCTTGTGGGATATTAAGGTTTAATATCATGTCTGGTTAAACAGTTATAAATAAATGATAGAGTCCTCAGGAGTCAACCCACCCCTCGCCCCTCCCCCTCCCAGGAGGGGAAGTCAGGAGTCAGGAGGGAAGAAAGAATAAAGAGGAGGAAAAGGAGAAAGTTTTTTTATCACTAATTATCCGGACATGATATTACTACTTTAGTTAACTTTTATCGTCGAAAAATTTGTGTTTTCAACCTTTATTCTCAGTTTAATACCAATTTGATAAATGTTTGCTACAAATCCTGGAACTGTTTCTAGTAGTCAATAGTCAGTAGTCAGTAGAAAGAGCTGTTATTATCATTTTTGACCCTGAAATAATTCTATTCTGCTAAATATATATCTGACTTTAACCATTTTTGTTGACCAAACTATTCGTAACATTCTTTTTTCAAAATGGTATAATTTATTGCTTAAAGTGGTTCCCTAATTTTATATTTAACTTCCTCATTTATTCCACCTATCAAGCAATCAACATAAACATTACTCCTTCTACCTGGTGTACCATCAACTTCTGACCAATTCACTGTTTCTCTTCTAATACGAATCTCGCTAAAATTTTTATCAGTATAGTCATACATACATTCTCCTTCAACTGTCAATATATAATTCTGTCTTTCGTTTTCTTTTGTACTTTTAAAATCTGATAAATGATACTTTAGCTCAAACTCTATAGCTAGTTTCTTTGTAGCCTCTGTAATAAATGCTGAAAATGAAGATAAATCTTGAGATAATTCTACTATTTCAAAACCTATCTCTCGATCCAAGCGAGGAATTCTTTCTTTATCTATTCCCAGAATAATATTTGTTTTATCCAATTCTGGTACATTAGATTTAAGCCGATCTAAACATGATTTTAAATCTTTATATATAAACACTTCTTGACCTAAAGTTTTGCACTCTTCATAGAGATTCTTAGCAAGACGACTATAGTTTTCATTTCTATTCTCAAAAAAACCTTTATCTTGAGTTACAAAATGAACTTCGTAATTTTCTTTTAGTAGAGAAAGAATTGCTTCCCAAATAGCAGAATCTTTAAATTGTTGATTTTTTCCATTAGGTGGTGTTCTTTCATCTACCCGCTGAAGTGCTGACTTAGCCTGTTCAAAAGTAAACGGTACTCTTTTAATCCACGGCTCAATTTCTTTCATTCTGCTTTCTATAGCATCTTTAATTTTACTTTCGTCTGGTACTTGGTAATTAGAGCGTTTTCCCATGATAATTTCAATTTTTTTTAAATTAGAGTTAATTTGTTCAACAGCTTTACATCCATCTTTAATTGTATGTTTTAAGACTTCATTTTCTATAACTTCTGGTAATCCAAGATAGCCATTATTTTGTTTGAGACAATAAAGTAATGCTCCTCCTAAAGGCGTTTTTAGTAAAATATTAGAATCTTGTATCCATGTATTAGTATCAATTACCACACAGAGTTTTTTTGAATTCTCTTCCATTCTTATAAAATGTGTAATTAACTTGTTATTTGTACTGATTTATATGACTATGCTTGATGCTTTTGAAGATATTCTCCCCAGAGCTTATTATCAATGTCAATTTTTAGCAATTGTCTAATAGTCTGTAATGATTAAGAACTTTTAGTTAACTCTTTTAATGAAGTATTTTAACTGTTTAAATTCATTGAAATTACCTTTTTTATGGGAGCATATAAAAATTAAAACGGAATTTCTTCATCAAAATCAGACTCATTTTCCCGTACTTGAGACTCGGCAAAAATTGCCTCTGCCTGTTTAATTTTTTCAAAAATTGTAGCTCTAGAATAAGGTCGTTTTTTCATCAGTCGATCAATTTTGTATTTAGCTTTAATTGCCTCTCGATATTCTTGAGAAATCGCTTCTTCCGGCCAATTCAGATCGCTAGCTTTGATAACTGGTAGCCGAGAACCTAATTTTTCTATTGGCATTTCTGGTAATCGTAGGAGAAAATATTCTCGCCTACGTTTTATATTTTCAGCTCTATTTTCAATTTCTACTAATACACCTAATAACTGACTAGGATGATGTTCATAAATAGCGACTATAACCTCAATATCATCTAAGGGAATACCTAAACTTTTTGCTTTAGCTAAAAATTCATCTGGAATATGATTTATTATCGGAGGATTAATGGCAGCAGAGATTTCTGCCATAGCTTTTTTGATAGTTTCTTGAGCAAATTCAACTGTTTGATAATTAGCTTGATTTGTCGATTTTTCACTGACAATATATTCTAATTTTTGGGTAGCATTTGTTAACAATTGAATTGCTTTTTTAAGATGTGCGTAATTCATTTTTACCGAAAAATTGTGGGTATGTGCCTCCTCTTTTAACGATCACTTATAAGGAACTCCTGAAGACCTTGTGGGACCCACCCCTAACCCCTCCCAGGAGGGGAAGGGGAGCAGGGGAGCAGGGGATAAAGGAGAAAGAATCATAGTAGATAGGAAAAACTACTTAATTTATCAAAAAAAATGTACTTTTTAATACACTTTTTATCTGACAAAAACCTTTTAAAGACTTGAACATAACTTGTATATAATGTCTACGTTTTATGTTAATAAATATGTTGATAAAGCAGAGCTTTTTAATAGGATAAAAAAAGATAATTTTCAAGATTTAAAGCCTCCTTATTGCAGAGGTATTAATAACTAATAACTAATAACTGATAACTGATAACGGATAACTGAAATGACTATTCAATAGCTTCTAATTCTTGTGTTGATTGCCATCCAGGTTTCCAAAGAGAACGGTCTTTTAGTTGTTTAGCATTTAACCAAAATCTCACACTAGAGTCACAGGAAGCTACCATTTCAGCAAATACCCATTGACCTTGATTTTTACGATTTACTACTTGGAAATGTCGCCATCCCCAGGTTTTTTGATTGGCTGTCCATTTTGAACCAACAAGATAAGGAAACTTTTGTTTTTTTGACATTTTTATTGAAGAAGGAAGAAGGAAGAAGGAAGAAGGAAGAAGGAAGAAGGAAGAAGGAAAAATCTTAAATTTCTTAGTTTGACAGCGCTTTTCAGATTGATGAACCACATCATCATAACAAAAATCGTTTAAGGGGAAATGGCCATTCGCCTCTACTGTGGTCTACTGAAATAAAAATTGCTGTAAGCTTTTAATTTCTCCTAACCTTTCCTTCAACTGCTATAAGTCTAAGCGCATTTCATTATTTTGATCAAAGCCAAGATGAGAATATAGAGGTTTACCTTGAGACGAAGCATGAAGAATAGCTTTAGTACAATTAATAGATTTAAGATAAGCGATCGCTTCTCCAGTCAATTTTTTAGCAATTCCTTGACGGCGATAATTTGCTTCAACATAAACACCCCAAATATAACCATATTTTCGATATTCCGGCTTGAGAATATTTGGATACAAACCAGCAAATATTTGACAGCTAATTGAACCAACTATTGTATTATTTACTTCAGCAATAAAACTTTCATAAGATAGTTCTTTTCTAGCATTATCAATATGCTCTTTTGTAATTTCTAACCAGTTAGATTCAATAGAATCAGTAGGTACGCCCATATCTTGCCACATTTTATAAAAATGCTCGGCAATTATATAATTTTCTGATAGATTTGCTGTTCTGATATTAAGATTTTCTAGCATTGAAATTCAAAAAGAAGGAAGAAGGAAGAAGGAAGAAGGAAAAAAAGATTTAGGACTAACCTTGTTGGAAAAATTGGATGGGGATAGTTATTTCAGTTATCACTTGCCATAGTTACCGAATAATTAAGGTTTAAAGTATCTCCTTTATAAATAAAAAATTAAAAATTAAAACTTAAAAGCAATATAAAAATTGTGCTACTTACCAAATAGACATCTCCAAAAATCAAAAAGAAAATCAATTATTATCCATAAATTATCAATTACTCCCCTCCTGGGAGGGGGAGGGGCGAGGGGTGGGTTCCCTGTTCCCTGTTCCCTGTTCCCTGTTCCCTCTTCAATCAATTCTAAGATTAAAAGGCAAACGAGTATAAATTCCATAAGGGTCATTCATAGCTCTCAAACTAGCTAACTCCTGCTGCAACTTTTGAAATTCTGCCGTCAGTGGGTCTACCGGAGAAGTAGATATTTCAGCTTCCGCACCAGAAAGACTGCGGAAAATTCTTTGCTCCAAACTACGAGACTTAGGATATTCTTCAACTTTCCAACTATCCCCCAATTCCGCTTTTTCTGCCGCAAACTTAATCGCACCCTCTATTCCAGTAATCTCATCTACCAAACCTAATTCTTGAGCATTAACACCAGACCAAACTCTACCTTGAGCAATTTCAGCTACTTTCTCCTTTGGTAAATTACGAGCAGTTGCTACATTTGTAATAAAACGCTCATAAATTGAATCCACCATATTTTGAATTAACGCTAACTCCTCCTCCGTTTTAGGACGAGAATTATTATTCAGATCGGCAAATTGACCAATTTTCACTGTATCCCAAGTAATGCCATTTTCATTGCCTAGATCTTGAATATTGAACAAAACACCAAAAACTCCAATTGAACCTGTAATAGTAGTAGGTTCAGCGAATATTTTGTCTGCATTCATGGAAATCCAATATCCACCAGAAGCAGCTATATTACCCATAGATACAATTATAGGTTTTTGCTCCCTTGTCAGTTTGACTTCTCGACCAATAACTTCCGATGCTGAAGCACTTCCACCAGGACTATTCACTCGCAAAACTACAGCTTTAACTTTGTCATCAAATCGCAGTCGTCGCAATTCTTTTGCTAGGCGATCGCCTCCTATTTGCCTAGGAGTACCCGTACCATTAACTATTTCTCCCTCAGCGTAAACTACAGCAATTTTGTTTTTGCTTTTAACATCTCCACTGGCAACTTCTGCAACTTTTGGTACTCTGGTATAGTTGTTGAGACTAATTTGTGTAAAAGTTTTGTCATCCTCTTCTTTGCCAGTTAGCACTTTGAGTTCACTTAGCACTTCATCATAGTAGTCAACTCGGTCTACTAATTTACTATCTTCCGCAGCATCCGCCATCAAAATTCCCTGCTCATTAGCGATCGCCTGTAACTGCTGTATTGTTAACCCCCGACTGGGGGCTATTGTTTGCAGGTATTTACCCCAAATATCCCGTAACAATTGGAGATTTTGCTCTCTGTTTTCTGGACTCATTGTTTCTCGGATAAAAGGTTCAACCGCAGACTTATATTTACCCACCCTCGTTACTTGGACTCCAATACCAAATTTATCAAACGCCCCACTTAAGAACATAGTCTGTGAACTTAAGCCATTGAATTCTATAGCACCGAGAGGGTTAATCACAATTTCATCTGCTACCGAACCTAAATAATATTCTCGCTCTGTCCAGTCTACATCGTAGGCAATGATTTTTTTACCTGTTTCCCGGAACCGTTGAAGTGCCTGACGTATTTCTTGTAGATTTGCCAGTCCTGTTCTTCCTGGTGTACTGCTACCTTTAATGTAAAGACCGATGATTTTTTCATCTTGGGCAGCAGTATCAAGAGCATTAATTGCTTTTCGGAGAGTAATAGTTGCAGGTTGGTCCCCAGAGAGAGCTTCTTGAAGTGCTTCCCCGGTAGTGGAGATGGGTCTGGTGTCTGTAATATTCGTAGCGAGGTCGAAAACTAAGACCGATTTATCTTTAACTTGTGGGCCGATGTCTTTGGCCTTACTCGCGATGGAACCAACAAGAAATATTAGTCCGCCAAATCCTAAGCCGACAATTAGAGCAATTCCTAGTAAACTGCCAATCAGGCTGGCAAAAGTATATTTGAAGAAGTCTTTCATGTTTTCAGGTGGTTGGTTTTGGGTTTTTGGTGGTAGGTGGTAGGTTTTAGTCAAATAAATTAGGACTTACGCAGTACAACTTAATTTTCGTCCGAAGCGACCGACAGGGTTTGCGGAGCAGTCCGGAACAGAAAGCAATCTCAAATCCTAGTTTTTCGTACCTCATGCGTAAGTCCTGTTGGTTATTATAGCGTTTTCATCTGGGTGGTAGGTTTTAGGTTCAGGCGTTGCTGATTTAATGTATGAAATTCAATTAGTGGTAAATTTTCACCCAAAACAATAGTGGAAATTATACCTATTTCTGACTCTAAAGTCATTGGAAAATTCCTTTCTACCTACTGACTCAGTCCTCGGTCTTCCTGTGAAATCAAATCCGGTTGAATACTTATTATATAGTTGGGGGAGATGGGGAGATGGGGAGATGGGGAGATTGAAGTGTGGATAGAATTATCAGGACTTACGCAAATTGACTTTTAAAGCACCATTTGTAGGGGCGTTAACGATAGTTATGCGAAGCAAATGGTATTTGCTAACGCAAAGCTCCGAATGGCGCCCTCGCTATATGTAGAGTCTCTGCGTAAGTCCTGATTATAAACATATACTGTATAACCGGATTCTATATGAAATCATCAGCGAAACACACCGAAAATTAAAATCTAGATGGTGCGTTACATTTGATTAACGCACCCTACTGGACTACTACTCCCTACTCCCTACTCCCTCTTTTCTAGACTGCCAGATTTTTTCAGTTCAGATAAATTAGCATTACCCGTGCAAAAGAGGACTGTTGTAATTTCTGCTATTAAAATATCTACTAATATATTGAGAGATTCTTCTGATTCAGCCGCAGCTTGAAGGAATGGCCAAGCTAGCCCACTGAGGTCTGCACCGAGAGCGATCGCTTTTGCCACATCTACCCCATTGCGCAAACCTCCAGAAGCAATGAGCGGAATGTCTGAGTTGAAGGCGCGGATGTCAGTAATACATTTTGCTGTTGGTATACCCCAGTTGCCAAAAGTTTCTCCTAACCTGCGCTGACGTATATCTGTTGCTCGTTCCCCTTCAATTTTTGCCCAAGAAGTTCCTCCTGCCCCAGCTACGTCAATTGCTGCTACTCCAGCATCTATTAATTTTTGAGCCATTGTTCCGGAAATGCCATTACCTACCTCTTTGGCAATGACTGGTACTGGCAATGAGTAGCATAATTTTGATATTTTGTCAAATAATCCACGGAAATTTGTATCGCCTTCAGTTTGAATACACTCTTGCAAAGGATTAAGATGAAGAATCAGAGCATCTGCTTCTAAGATGTCGATCGCTTGTTGGCACTGCTCTATGCCATAATCATAATTTAGTTGAACTGCCCCTAGATTAGCAAATAGGAGAATATCCGGAGCGAGCGATCGCACAGCAAAAGTATCGGCCACTTGAGAATTTTCCACCGCCACTCGTTGTGAACCCACTCCCATTGCTATTTTATATTTTTGAGCAACTTTGGCTAACCGATAATTAATCATTTTTGCTTGTTCAGTGCCACCTGTCATCGAAGATATCAACAATGGCGCACCTAATTGTTTTCCCAGAAAAGTAGTGTTTGTAGTTATTTCGTTGCGATTTAGTTCTGGTAAACAACAATGGGTAAAACGGTAGCGGTCTAAACCATTAGTAATGTTATGAAATTGGACATCTGATTCCAGACAAATTCTGAGATGGTCTGCTTTGCGGTTTTGAGTTTGGGAGTTTGAATTCATCAGTTATATCATGTTCGGTTGAATACTTACACTTTGGAGGAAGGAAGGCAGTAGGCAGTAGGCAGTAGGCAGTAGGGAATATTGGTTCAAGGCCAGAAGTTTTTTATAACTGATTATCCGAAGATGATATTATGTGTTATTTCAAATGTTGGCATTAGTGAAAACATGTATGATATCATGTCCGGATAAGAGCGGGATAGAACACCGTTCCGCACTCCGCGTTAACGTGCGTTGTGCGCCAGGAAACAAAAAACTTTCTCCTTCTATTCCTTATTTCTTCTTCTTTCTTCTCTCCTGACTCCTGACTCCTGACTCCTGACTCCTAAGTAATTAAGATTAATATCATACCCTAATTTACCAACGCCCAAATGTTTATCAAAAAAATCCATTGCCATATCTATTAAAGCGGGGTCAAAAGCTTCACCTCTACCATGATAATGTCCCCAATCAGGTTTTTTTTCTAACTGAACTTCTACGCCTTTTTCTGATAGAGCATCTGCTAATAAAACACTTTGACTCATTGGTACAACATTATCTTTTTCTCCGTGCATAATTAGAAAAGGTGGATCTTGAGCATCAATATAATTAATGGGGTTAGTAAATGCTGCTAATTCTAATTTTTGCGAGACAGGTCCTCCTAATAACTTATGAGTTACTAAAGTATAAATATACCATTCTTTATCTTTATACTTTTCCTCAACAGCAGGAGTAATAGATTCTTCAAAAGCGGGAGGTACTTTCGTAAAGTCTGTAAGTGGATACCATGCACAAACTGCTTGTACGGCACTAGATATTTCTGGATTATTTGTTCCTTCCAATTCTTTTACTCCTGCTGATGTTCCTAATAAAGCACTTAAATGTCCCCCAGAAGAAGGTCCCCAAGCACCAACATTTTTAGGGTCTAGATCGTACTTATCTGCATTTTTTCGCAGCCAACGAACTGCTGTTTTAACATCCTGAATTTGGGCAGGAAATAGTGCTTCATTACTAAATCTATAGCTAATACAAGCCATGGCATAATTTCTCTGTACCACAATTTTTCCAGGGCAATATTCTTTAGTTCCTTGTAACCAACCACCACCATGAATGTAGATTAACAGAGGTAAAGGTTTCTCTGGTTTTGTTTCTGGTAAATATAAATCTAAAAGTAGTGCTTTTTCCTGATTTTGATAATTATAATTTCCATAAACAAGATTTTGTAAAACCTTAACTTCCATCGGTTTTTGCTGACAACTTGTAATTAATAATGTCAGCAACAGTAACAAAAATCTGAGGCGATGAGTCAACCTCCCAAAAACAATAGCCATCTGTTGTATTTTCTCACGAGAAATAATATAAAAATACACCTTAAATTAAAGAGTATTTTCTCTAACATAGCAATCTGTCTAGAGTTTGTCAAAAAACCAGAATAATATCAAATCCCCGTTTAAAAAACAACTTCTAACTTCTGACTTCGTTAAGCTGTTGGAGTCCAAAGTAACTCAAATACTAATAAATAATCAGGGGTAACTTTGCCTAACTCTTTCAAAGTTTGCTTGAAACTTTCTCTATTATTAACTTCAGCAAATAAAGGATAATCATCCTCCGTTCCCAACAACAAAGTCACAATAATATGACGATCTAGTTGCACATTATCATCAACAGTATTAACCTCAAACTTACACCTCTCAGCAAAAGATAACTGCTCAAAAATTCTTTCAGCTTCCTGTCTACTCTCCACGGTTTCCGAACTAGCAACAACATCAGTCCAATATTCCTTCGTTTGCAGCAGGACGATCGCCGACATCAATAATAACTCTACTCTACCTTCTGGGGTATCAATATCGATCTCCTCACTCATTTTTGCTAAGTTAGATTGAATATTATTTGCTGGTGCAACCATTGTTACCTGTAACTTACTCACAGTTACAATATCATTAACCAAATCTTCTGGTATAGTTGCAACTGGCAATGTTTCCTCAATAACTTCCACATATCCTGGTGACTCCTCAATAACTTCTATATATTCATCTTCCTCAGCTACCAATACTTCTCGACGACCGTCAAAAGCAGGAGCGATCGCCATAATTAAAACATAAAAAATACATACCAGCAAAATTCCAATTAAAAGTATAGTGAGAAACATTGGTAAAACTGTTGCGGGTCCATCGTAGTAGCTGTAAACAACTCGTTCGTGGACAGTAGGTTGGTAATAGTAACGGACTCTAGTAGTTGGATGCACATAATAAAATCGATTTGTACCAGGTTGCTCGTAATAATATCGTCTAGTGCTGCTATCAATAAAATAACGTTGCCCATTATCAATATTCATGTAGTAACGTCGTTGGGTTGCTGGTTGTACATAATAAAATCTCCCTGTACCTGCTTCCTGATAATAACGTTCTTGAGTTCCTGGACGGGTATAATAACGTCGTCCGGTAGCAGGTTCCACAGAGTAACGTTTTTTTGTAGTTGGAGCAAACGATCCACTGCGAGTCCGTCCACCAGTGTTGGTGTTATTGGTAGTGGGGCGAGTATTATTGTTTGGTTTGGTATTGTTGCTAGGTTGAGAAAATGAACCACTGCGCTGAGAGTTACTACCGGAAGTGGGAACTGGTTTTGTTGTGGGGCGAGTATTATTGTTTGGTTTGGTATTGTTGCTAGGTTGAGAAAATGAACCACTGCGCTGAGAATTACTACCGGAAGTGGGGACTGGTTTTGTTGTGGGGCGATTGTTATTGGTCGGTTTAACTATATTATTTATGGTAGGTTTGGGTTTTGAGTTACGAGGTTGAGACTGGGAACGGACAGGTTTACTGCGACTGGGGGAACTACTTCTACTTCTACTCGAACTTCCAGAACTACTTCTACTTGAACTTCCAGAACTACTTCTACTCGAACTTCCTCCTCTTCTTCCTGCGTAAGCAATGGAGGTATCTGTATTAATTAATTCGCTGATGTCATTACTATGGGGATTAATACTAACTTCATTAACCAAAAATAATGAGACAATTGTTGCTAAGATTAATTTAGATTTACGCATTTCCTGATTTTTCCTAATTTATCAAAGTAATTGAGTCTAAAATTCTTCCTTTGAAGGTGAAATATTTTTATAATGGGGATTTTGAACAACCCTCCAAAAATAACTTCTAACTTCTGAGTTTTGACTTCTGACTTCGTTAATAGCTAGCCTTTTTCTTAGCAATTTCTCGATTATTTCGATATAAATCAATTCTGTTTTGGGCAACCTCATATTTAGTGTGATATTCAGGAACTTCTTTCATTAAAACTAAAGCTTGATGCCAAGTTATCGCTACTTCATTCCACTGTGTTTGAGTATTAGCTATTTGAGCAAGTTCGGCTGCTTTTGTTGCTAGATTTATTCCCTCTATAAATGGGTCTGAAATAACTTCGGTTGTTTCTATATTTTTTGCAGTATTTTCGGAGTTAGTAGTAATAGTTGGATTTTCGGGAATATTGGCAGAATTAACCACAAAATTATTAGTTATATGATTTCCTAATGCTCCACTCCCTACAAGAGACAAAATCAAACCAATTATCATCAAGATAAAATTTTTTCTGATTTTTCTCTGACTCCAATTTGTTAGATAAAAAATGACAAAAGCAAAAGGAATAAATAAATAAGCAACACCCCATAATGTGCCTTCACTAAAAGCTTGAACTAAGCCCCATATTCCGCTTACTATTGCTAATATTAGACCTAGAATTAAGAATCCAATTCCTAGAAAAAACATTTTCCCTAAGTATCCTTAACGCAATGTATATTTATATGAGATTTATTTTTTTGTCTGTAATTCTATTTTAGGCTATTGAAAAAAAATATTCTACATTAAAAAAGCGGTTAGCACTCAGCACTCAGCACTCAGCAAGATTATTTTTCTAAAGTTTAGAAGGGGATTTTAATCCAAGCTCAAAAAGCTGATAGCTAGTTAAATATACTGAAATTTACGAAATGGACTAAGTTGTTTAAATACATAGCAGGAAATAGCGGTGCGACCCCGCGTTGGCGACAGATGCAAGCGGTCAGACCCCGCGACGACGACAGCTCGCTTGCGGAATGCTGACTCCTGTGAGGGAACGCGCACCAAGAGAGAGAATAGTGGGAAAAACATTCCCTTGTAATTTGATTCATCATTACTCTATGTCAAATAACAACTTGTTTTTGCTGCTAAATTTATAATATTCAGTTCAAAACGATCTGAAATTAACATCTTTTAGCCGTGTTAATATAATGTATTTCTCAGTGATATTTAAGATATGCAGATGAGAATAAACCACCAATATCAGGTTCACTTGATTAGCGATCGTAAAGTTATATCAAATCCGCCTGAAATTAACATCTTTTAGCCGTGTTAATATAATGTATTTCTCAGTGATATTTAAGATATGCAGATGAGAATAAACCACCAATATTATGAGATTAATTTTAACGACTGCCAGCATTTTTATCTGGAACAGGTGGTTGTTAGTTCTCTTGATGATTTTTTTGTTGTTGAATAATAGCTATTTCAGCTTCAGAAAAACTATCATTTAACTGATTTATTAGTCTTTTATCCTCTCGTAAAAAAGTCATAGTTGTTATGAAAAGTACTACCAACAAAAGAGAATCAAGTTTATTGTCCATAATTTTCTTTCTGGTACTTATAAATATATCAGAAAGAATTTAATGATTTATGCAAACTTAATTATTTTCAGAAATACAATTAAATAAATCTACTTAGAGTATTCATGTGGTAGCATTTTTTCAACTGTGAAAGATTAGTAACTAAGTACAGCAGTAGAAGCAAAGGTCAGGGCAGATATAGAAGCTCTAAAACTTAGGCAATGTAATACTTTTCCTTCTTCCTTATTCCTTCTTCTTTCTTCCTTCTTATCAAAGAAATATTTTCATATTATTTTGATAGCTATTTAACTCGTCACTTAAACTGTATAATTATTGAATTTATGCCAACTCATTCAAATTAGCATTCCGCAATTTATTCTCTAGTTCTTACAATAATCCTGCCGAATCTTGAACCATTGTATACAGACTAAGAATTTTTGCTTGTCGAGTATCTTTTCCAGCTTTTGCTAACTGAATATTTCGTTCTAAACTCGCAGCTAATTGTTCTAAGTGCTGTTGAGTAATATCAGAATTTGACCTTTGCTTACTCTTAACTTCTAATAGTTATCTTTGCAAATCCTCCACAGATAATAATGCCTCATTCTTCGGAATGTTTGCGGAGCATTCCGAAACGGAAAGCAATCTCCGTAATCTTGGCGATTACTCCTCTACAGTCGCAATGACAAGTATTTAACCGGACTTGATATTACGCATAAGGTAGGAAAAATTAGGATTTGAGATTGCTTCGTCGTTGTCGGTCGATTCGGACGGAAATACGTTGCAGGTGCGTAAGTCCTATGTATATCACAGTTGAAGGAAAGGGGACGGACATATCAAAAGTTTAAAATTCAGAAAACGCTGGATTTTTAGAGAACTAAATGCTTTCTTCCTTCTTCTATACTTAATCAATGATCCAATAACCATTTTCTCGCCAATATTGTTCTCTTAAAGCTGATTCTAAGTCATCTTCTCGAATCCAACCTTGAAATAATAAAAGCTCACCAATTTTTTGATCACATGAACTCTGAATATCTATTACTTGATTTAATTGATCTTCAGAAATTAATTGTCTGCGGATGAGAATTTCGCCTATTTTCATGATCATATTTCACCTATTTGAGATTGATGTAATTTTCTATAGGCACCCTCATAATTGACGTCATATATTAAGTGTCTATTTATCTTTATACTTAGTAATCAGCTAATTTCTGGAAATTTATGCAAAATTCGATCTAGCTAGGAATAAATCGTAAGAAATTAAAGCACCTGACTATATTATTCATCAACAAAACATGGCAATTTTACAGATATTACTAGTATCGTTTACAAAACTCAACATTTTAGATGTATAGACATTTCCATTCTACTAAACTCACCCAAAGCATTCAAAAAAAATGATCACTTATTTGACAGTTCTTGATAGGGTATCTCGAGAAAATCAGCCACAACATTAGCTAATTTTTTAACTTTTTCAATTTCAGAATCTCTTATTAAAGTGATTTCCAACTGATGATTTCGATTTTCTGCTGGTATACTAACTCTAATCTATAGGATTTATCTCCATCGCTATCTGTGCGACTTTCTAGAATTAATTCTTTGATTTGGGCAATAGAACTACTAAATCTTTTGTTGTTGAAGTCTTCCATTCCTAATTTTTTTTCTGAGGATATTTTCCCAGAAGGAAACATGGTTTTTTCGCCAATGCTACTATTAATTTTTGGAATCTCTGGAATTATGGTTTTAATTAATTGGTCTACATCTTTGAGCAGTAGAATAGCTGCAATGGATAATCCTGTCAATTCTAAGGGTAGTTTTGCTCGCTGAATAAATTTATACCAAATATTTTGTTGAGTCATTTTATCGGGTAAATATCAATTTTGAATAAAGCCAAAATTTTGGGTGCATCTCAATTTTGAATAAAGCCAAAAATTTATCGCTTTTAAGCAACAGGCAACAGGGAATATATAGGGAAAAAGTATTTTTACATATACAAGATACACCCATTTTATCCTAAGTAAATAAATTAAAATAGTAATTTATTGCTCCAGAATTACAAATTCATATTTTCCAGATTTACCATGAAGTTTTACCTGAACTAATACTGGTTTATCTTTCTCGATAAACTGGCGATCGCCTGACTCGCTAAATCTAATTTTTCCTGTTACTCCTTATCTCCACTTTAGGCAACAGACAACAGCTCCAGAAGGCAACAGGGAATATATAGGAAAAAAGTATTTTTACATATACAAGATACACCCATTTTATCCTAAGTAAATAAATTAAAATAGTAATTTATTGCTCCAGAATTACAAATTCATATTTTCCAGATTTAACATTAGGTTTTACCTGAACTAATACTGGTTTATCTTTCTCGATAAACTGGCGATCGCCTGACTCGCTAAATCTAATTTTTCCTGTTACTCCTTCTAGGGAAAAATTGGGATTAGATAAGATTCTTTGTAACTGTTTACGAGAATAATTACCCATCATTTCATCTACAGCTTTAATAATAGTTTTAGTCGCATCATAAGATTTAGCAGTACGCCAATTAATTTCCGCATTCCAAAACTTTTGAGCTGTTTGACTAAATTGGGAGTTAGGGTGACGATGCCAAGGAATAGCAAGAGTTAAATTTGCTCGGTCTGCTTGTTGACCTGCATCTTTTAATACCCTGGGATTATAAATAGAATCTCCACCCAATAATTTCAATCCTTTAGCATTATTAATGATGCCGATAACATTACTCAAAGTTCTGTCTGTAGCTGGAACTAAAAACATTATTTCTGCTCCTCGATTTTGTGCTTCTTCTACACAGTCACTGGCACTAAAATTCCCGGACGAAATATTGCACTTATATACGAATTTTTCTGGCAGTAATTTATTAAATTCTTTAGTTAAAGACTGACTATAAATATTACCAGGTATATAGGCAACTGCTATTTTTTTATCTGCCCAATTTTGTCGTTCCAAATAATTCCATAGAGTTTGAGCTGCTAGATGATCGTTTGGTGCAACTCTCAAGACAAATTTACCGAAATTTTTCAAAAGAATAGAAGTGCTAGTAGGAGAAATTACTACTAATTCTGCTTTGTTATAAATCTCTCCTGCTTGTAAAGTCATATCACTAGAAGAGTGACCAATAACGGCAATAATTTCTTCCTTTGCTACTAAGGTTTGAGCAATTTTTTCGGCAGTTTCTGGCAGATATTCATCATCAGCAATAGTAACTTTTAAAAATTTACCATTGAAACTACCAGAGCAATTTAGTTGATTTTCAGTATCTTTAATAGCCAGAGAAATTTCCGGTAAACCACAATTAAATTCGCTTTGAGCTTGAGCAACTCCTCGCAAAATTTCCTGGGAAATATCTGATTCCTGACTAATAGGAACGCTAACTGCTATTTCTATCTTTTGCCCAATATTAGTATCAGATTTTTGTTGAGCAATTGCATTATTCAAATAAATCAAAGTTTCCGGGTCATTTTTCTTGACTTGGAGAGACTGGCGAAATTGAGCGATCGCCTGAGCAAAGTTACCATTATAAAATTTTTCAATTCCTTCTTCTTTTGCCGGATTTTTCTCGGAAGAAATTAACAACTTTTCCCCCTGACTAATATTTTGTAAAATTGCTGGTTGTATCCCGATAACCTTAGTTTCAGTGAATTGATTTTTAACTAAATTTATCCCCAAAATTACCAATAAAATTCCTGTCGTTAGTCCTAAAGGCAGCTTAAATTTATTGATAACTTTCTGCCATAAATTGGAAGAAATTAACTGCTGCCAACTCAAAGGATGAGACAAAGCTGTTTCTTGAATACAAAGAGTAGGTAACCACATTGCCCCTGGATATTCAGATTCAAAATGTTCTAATCTTTCTCGAGCTATTCTCATAGATTTAAACAGAGATTGATTATTCGCAAATTCTGCGAAAAAATACTCTAAAAACTTCACTGCCACCAGGTCAGGAACAGGTTCTCGCATGACAATAATTCGTGATAAACCAAGCTTCGCTAACTGATTTGCTAAACCCAAACCATCACAGGAATTAAATATTGCCAACTGCAACCCATTATCTATTGCATATCTCAAAGAATTTTTAAATTCTTTAATACTTAATTTATCCCGTTCGTTCAAATAAATCCAACCAATTGAACCATCTTCTTTACTACAACTATGCCCGGCAAAAATCAATATATGATAACCAGGTTCCTCCCGCAAAGTATCAGATAAAATCTCCTGTGTTGGTTGATTTAAAAATCTTACCTCTGCACCCTTTTCTTTTAACTTTTGAATTACTTCTAAATCCAACTGTGTATTAATACCATCACTCTTACCAACTATGGCAATAATTCTTACTTTTGAAGATTTACGAGGCCGTCTAAATCTTCCTTGACCTCTAACTCGGATAGCAATTTCTGTTTGAGGAAAACGAGATTGAAATAAATTCCATTCTTGCCAAGGAATGCGACATAAATTAGGATTTTGAATATCCAAAAATAGACGAATTTCTGAATCAGAATTTCCTAGAGAACTTAACACAGAAATTAATTCATCCCGTACAGGTTGCCAACTACTCTCACCACTATCTAACCATTGATTAAGACTTATTTTAACTTGTTCTTTTTCCTCATTACTAGAATAATTAACTACTGATTGTGGACTAATCCGAGTTGCTACTTTTCTTACATCTTCTAACTGAGAATAAGCTGACTGCCATTGATTAAACGATTTTTCTAATTCCGCAGGTAGACATGGTAAAAAACCATCAATAGGCTCAAAATTAGCACCGATTGAATTTAAAATCACATGAAACCCATTTTCACCACTATCTATAAGTTTAATCTTAATAATTTTAATAGCTTCCATATTTATCTCCGGTCATCTTAAATTTAAGCATTCAGCCATCAGCTATCAGCCATCAGCTATTACTTTTTTTTTAGTTTTATATCATGTTTCCCCTCCGGGGGAGATACGCTAACGGACGGGTCAGTTATAAATAAAATTTAAGGGCTGACAGTACCAAATAAATACTGAAATTATCCATACTATTTTACCGAATAATTAATAATTAATAATTAAATAATTCTGGTTTAAAGCCTCCCCTTTTAAGGGGAAAAAAGAAATAATATTTCCTTATATTCAATTCCGCAACGGTTTTAACCAGAGGTAATTATCAATTATTCATTATCCATTATCCATTAATGAACATATTTCATAAGCATTCCTCCTTTCTTCCCTCCTGACTCCTGATGACTCACAACAGTTATTTATAAGTATTCAACCGTTAGCGTAGCTTCCCCCGGAGGGGGAACATGATATTAGATAAAAGCTTTACTAATTGAGTCAGAATTAAATTTTACTATCAAAACTGCTTTGAAAGTCTATATTAATTAAAATCTTATTATGAGATTTGAGAGCTGATAGCTAATAGCTGTTTGCGCAGCATTCCGCACGAAATAATTACCCTTAAACTACAAAATTTTCCCTAATTATTTGCTCATTTAAACTCATTTCTACAGTAAATTGTTCTTGAGGTTTACAACCAAACTCTAATTGTATCCAATCATCTGCTTCCCTAGCTTCAGTTTCCATGCAAGAATTACCAGATTCATCCAATATTTGCACTCGTAAACCAGCAGGTAAAAATGGAATTTTATTCGTAGTAGAAAGTCGCACACAAATATCTATTTCCTCCTCAAACTTATCCGTTAGTTTTACCGCTAATTCTGTAGCTTGTTCATTTACTCCACTACCCCAATTAATAATTTTCCCACAACTAATACTTAAATCATCCGTTGGAGATTGAGAAATACTATCCCTTGAAACTCTTAAACTTCTTGTAGATGTAGATAGTGACTGTAAACTTTGCCATTCTGCCGGAAAAAAACCTTCAAACCACCGACCTAAATTAACCCATTTTTGACACCAATCAATTTCGTCAATTAAAGCATCCAAAGATTCTATTTGTGTGAGGGGAATAGAATCTTGAAACCCATCAATATTTCTCACAGAAACAAATCCTAATATTTGTACTTGGTTTAAATCCTCCTCAAATTGAACCGCTATATAACCCATGCGGTTGTCAATAACTTCTGGAGGCAAAAATAATTCTTTTTCACCAGGAAATACCGGACGACATTCCACTTTGCCAATATTTGGTAAAACTAAATCAGCCACATTAAATATTGCTCTTGAACCAGGATGCCAACAATCACCTTGATGAATCGCGGTCTGAATACCTAAACACTTTAAATAACTTTGAACTGCCACAACAGCAAGAGTATTTAGGTAAACTTGTTTTCCTTTTTCAGGAGTTGCTTGTTCTGCTGCAAATTGCTCTGCATAACGATGAGCTTCTGCAGTCACAAAAACTTTTAATGCTTGTGAAAAAGTCATACTCATAATTCTTCTCCAAATTGATTAGCGATTTCTCTTAATAATGGAATACATCTGCGCTTCCAGTGGGAATAAACAGTTTGGTTACTGATATTTATACTTCTGGAAATATCGGCTATTTTTTTTGGTGGTTCTGTAAAATTCAACTGAATTGCTAATACTTGACAATTACATTCAGGATGTTTTTTCGGATGAGATGACCTGAGCTTTTCTTCTGGATCGGTCTCAATATATTGCCTCAAATACTCACCTTTTCTTTGACGTTTTGCTTTTTGCAATTCAGCAATTTTCTGTTCTAGTAAACTTAGACTATTAGCTGGTAAAATTTCTCCTAAAGTTGTTGAATTTTCTCCTTCACTACTAATAAGTTTATCCAAACTTTCATATCTATTATCTGGGGTATATAAGTCTTGGATACGCCATTTCAAATAGCCATTAATCCAAACAACAAAACTTCTTTCCCAGGAAGGAGGCCGAGATTCAAAATTTTGAATATTTTTGCAGACCCATTCTAATGTCCGATTAAAAGCCTCCAGATAATCCTGGTGGGACGAACTATATAGTCCAGGGAGTTGTTGAATTAATATCAATAGACGATTAATAGCTTTCTGGCGTTCTAGACTCGGATTTTGATATTGCTTTATTTGGGTAATTAGATTTTGTAATTGGTCCTCCACAGCGATCGCTCTCCTATCACATAAAGTTGAAGATTATGAGTCGAGCTTATCAAAGTTCTAACTATTTTGGCTTAGACCCCATATATAGCAGAAGGAAGAAGGAAGAAAGAAGAAGGAAGAAGGAAAAAGCTTGTGTTATCTGAGTTTTGAGCTTTTGATATGTCAAACACCTTTCCTTCGACTGCCATATATATATCTGTCCTAGATAAGATTTTTATGCAATTTGTTCAAAAATTATTGAAGAAGGAAGAGGGAAGTAACTCAAAAGTCAAAAGTCAAAAGTCAAAAGTTAAAAGTTAAATTTTATCGGCGCAAAACTTTGATGCTACAGTAATTTACCGAATAATTAAGGTAAAAATCCTCTCCTTTTAAGAAGAAACAAGAAAAAATTTTCCTTTGATTCAATCCTCTTCCTTTTAGGGAGAGAGAGGTAATTATCAATTATCCATTATCAATTCTTGAAGGAAGTTATTTAACATTTAAAAGGAGCAAAACTATTTGTGACATCTTTAAAATTAATTGGTATAAGAAAGAAGAAAATAAGTTATAAGTCAAAAGTCAAAAGTTAAAAGTTAGATTTTATCGGTTCAAAACTTTGATGCTACAGTAATTTACGGAAGTTATTTAACATTTAAAGGAGCAAAACTATTTGTGACATCTTTAAAATGAATTGGTATAAGAAAGAAGGGGTTATTTCAGTTATCAGTTGTAAATGTTGTAAATTTTGAAAAAAAGGGAAATGGTAAGCATTAAGCCGTCAGCTATCAGCTATTGCTTTTAGTTGACGATAAAAGCTTTATTAATTATCTTACTAAATTTGTCTTCTATTCCCTATTCCCTATTCCCTGTTGCCTACTATACGTTATACTGATCATATAAGTGTTTCGTAATGGTTTTTTCAGATGGTAGTAGGTACAACAGAAGCAGCTTTTCTCCTAAAGATCTCAACTGCTAGGGTGCGGGTATTACTGAAAGAAGGTCGGATTAAGGGAGCTAATAAAAAAGGACGATCTTGGCTAATTCCTCTTAATAGTCAAGGGATACCAGAAATTATTCCAGGTAGGCGTGGTCCTGATGGTACTTGGAATAAAGGACAACGTACAAGCAAAACAGTTATTCAGATATTGCCTACCGTTATCAATGCTAATCATCAAAACGGCACTTGTTTACCAGCAATTAATATTCAGCAGGGCGATCGCCATCATTTATGCCATGAAGCTGATATTCTCGGACCTTGCAAAATTATCTATCAACCCTCTCAACATAATTCTCATCATACTGAGGAAACAAATTTATGGATTGAAATTCACCCAGAAGTACAAATTACTCATAGAGTATTCTCTGATGTAGATGAAAGTTTCCAAAAATCTATAGAAAGGGATTCAACAATTAATTATTAATTATTAATTATTACCTTTGCTTGAAAACGGATAGGATTGACCGCTTAAGGAAAATTTTTTCTTTTCTCTTGGTCTCATTGATATGGCGAGAAGACCTCACCATCCCTCGACCGCTTTTCTCCTTTAAATGTTAAATAATTTCGGTAGCATCAAAGTTTTGAACTGATAAAATCTAACTTTTGAATGCATGACTTTTGACTTTTGAATTCCGTGAAACGCTATAACTCAAATAAATTTTCATGTTTGAACAATTTACCTACCACAAAATCCCCACTTCCAATGCCACCATTAATTTAGTCAAAGGTGGAAAAGGTTATCCCCTACTACTATTACATGGCTATCCTCAAACTCATATTATGTGGCACAAAGTCGCTCCCGCTCTTGCCCAACACTTCACCGTCATCTGCACAGACTTACGCGGTTATGGCGAGAGTGACAAACCACCCTCCGATCCTCAACATCTCACCTATTCCAAACGAGTGACTGCCCAAGACCAAGTAGAAGTTATGGCAGCTCTAGGTTACTCCAAATTCTTGGCAGCAGGTCACGACCGTGGAGGTAGAGTTCTCCATCGCCTTTTACTCGACCACCCCCACTGTGTGGAAAAAGCAGCAGTTCTCGATATTGTACCAACCAGGAAAATTTTTCAAACTGTCAACCAACAACTGGCGACTGCTTATTCTCACTGGTTTTTTCTGCTCGAACCCTACAATATTCCCGAACGCCTGATCGGTTCTGACCCAGCATTTTATCTTGTCAGCAAACTAAAACAGTGGAGTTATGACCAAGCTGCTTTTACCGAGAATGCTATAGCAGAATACATTCGTTGTTTTAGCGACCCTGCCAGTATTCATGGAACTTGTGAAGACTATCGTGCCGCAGCTAGTATTGATTTGGAACATGATGCAGAAGATATTAACAGTAGAATAGAATGTCCGTTACTTGTGTTGTGGGGAAAGCGCGGGGTGATGGAAAAATGTTATGATGTGCTGGAAACTTGGCGAGAAAGAGCAATAGATGTGCGCGGTCAAGCTTTTCCATGTGGTCACTTTTTGCCAGAGGAAGCTCCAGAGGAAACAACTCAGGCATTACTTGATTTTTTTATTGAGGGAGTAGGGAGTAGGGAGTAGGGAGTAGGGAGTAGGGAACAGAAGAACATCTTGAGCATATTTGTATAGCGCTATATCTAAATACCACACCCAGTACAGGTACTCAGAAAACAATTATTGAACTGATTCTTGAGTCTGTTCAGTTGCAGTAATGGCTTGAAATCGCTCATCTGAATAGAGATGACTAAAATCAGAGTCTTCCTTAGCCGAATCCTTACAGCGCTTTTCAAATTGATGAACCACATCTTCACAGGCAAAAATCGTGTAGGGGCGATTTCCTACGGAATGCTCCGCAAACGCGAATCGCCCCTACTGTAGTTTACCCAAATGAAAATCGCTGTAAGACTTTTGTCTAATTCCACAGCTATTCTGAGATTTGCCAATGCCAAGCTATCTTCTTTTAATTTTGTCTTCTATTCCCTGTTCCCTGTTCCCTAGAACCAAAAATTTTGTACCTCTCCAGCATGGGAATTTCTATATAAAACTGCCACAGGGAAAAACTCAAGGTAAACTTTTGAATATATAAACTCAAATAAATAACATATAATGATACGATTAAAACTGTGGCAATTAGTAATTTTAGCTTTTCCCCTTGTTAGTGTTGTAGCTTTCCTGATGATATCTGCCGGAATGCAAATCAACCAGTGGGGAATAAACTGGATATGGGGCGTATTTATCCTCCTCTTTGTGGGATGGCGTTGGTTACTGGTCAAATGGACGCGACCGGCAGTTGCACAAATGAAAGAGGTAATGGCAAAAGTTAACAAACAAATAGAATTTACTGATGACACGACAACCCTACCCACAAAAAGTGATGCAACTCTCCAGGTAGAAACTGCTCTGCAAGAAATTCTGAAATCATCACGCAACGACCTTCCTCTGTGGGAAGACTGGCAAACATTTTGGCAACGTTGTCAAGCAGTAATAGTTGCTGTTGCTAATACTTACCATCCGGAGGGCAAATATCCTCTGCTCAATATCTACATTCCCCAAGCTTACGGTCTAATTCGAGGTACAGTTGATGATATGAATCGATGGATGCAAAAATTATCTCCAACCTTGAATCAAATAACTGTCGGTCAAGCGTATCAGGGATATGAAATTTATCGCAAATTAGAACCTTCAGCACGGAAACTTTTCCAAGCTTGGGGTTTAGCACAATGGTTTTTTAACCCAGTAACAGCAGCAGCTAAACTAGCAAGTCGGCGTTACAGTGACCAGGCAAACCAACAGTTATTGATGAATTTCAGTCAGATATTACGGGAAGTGGCATTGCGAAATCTTTGCCAGCAGGCGATCGCTCTCTACGGAGGCAAAAACCTAGAATTTTCTGAGTCTGTTATTCCCAGTCCTAGTCTCCCGAAGGCAGAAACTAAAACTCTCGAACAAATTCTCGAACAAGCTCAACCCGCTGAAACTGTAGAGCAAAAACCTGTTAATATTTTGTTGGTGGGGCGCACTGGAGCGGGAAAGAGTAGTTTGATTAATACTCTGTTTCAAGCTGACTGTGCTGAAGTTGATGTATTACCGAGTACCGATAAAATTCAAAATTATCAATGGCAGCAAACTGGAGAGACTCTCAATTTGTGGGATACACCAGGTTACGAACAAGCAAACCGCCCAGACTTGCGGGAACTTGTACTCGACTATGCTGAAACTGCTGATTTATTGTTGCTGGTTACTCCTGCTCTCGACCCGGCGCTACAAATGGATGTAGACTTTCTCCAAGACATAAAAATAGAAATTGCAGATTTGCCTGCTATTGTGATTGTTACCCAAGTTGACCGTTTGCGACCTATCCGAGAATGGCAACCTCCTTATGATTGGGTTTGGGGTAAAGGTGCGAAGGAAAAGTCTATTCGGGAGGCGACTCAATATCGCGCAGAAATATTTGGGGATTTTTGTAATCAAGTTTTGCCTGTGGTTACGGGGGATATTCAAAGTAACAGAGGTGCTTGGAATGTTGATGCTATTTCTATGTCTTTGCTAGAAGCTATTGGTCCTGCTAAACAAATACGTCTGGCTCGGTTTTTGCGCGATCGCGAGGTTCGTACTGTTGCAGCAGCTAAAATTATCGATCGTTACACTTTTCAAATGGCGACTACTCAGGGGTTAACTGCTTTGTTAAAGAGTCCAGTGTTGCAGTTTGTTTCTACTCTGACAACTGGTTCGCCAACTTTAGCTTATTTGTTGGCAGAAAAAATTCCGGTGGAAGAGTTGCCTGTGGTTATTGGTAAGTTACAAATGGCTTACGATTTATTTTCCCTCTTTAGTGGGGATGCAAATTTAGGTAGTTTTGACTTACTGGCACTTTGGCCTTTGTTATTAGAAAATCCTTCTTCACCAGACCGGAATGCTTGGGCATTTGGTCACGCTTTGGTAGAATATTGGATGCAGAATTTGACAGTTGAACAGTTACGGGAAAGGTTTGATAGTTATGTTCAGCAAAGGTAAAAATTATAGCGATAATTAATTCAATTGTTGTAAAAATTTTAGCGAATCAAATTAATTACTTGATTTTGCTTAGGTCTTTATAACTGTTATTTAATTACAGCGGTCGCCTTTATTCGCCACAGAATTATGAAATTTGTATCTTGAAGATTTAGTAAAGATCAGTCTTTATTTATGAAGATTTAATGAAGTTGGCCTAAAACACTTGCAACTTAAATTTTACTGATGTAAAGTTGAATCACTAAGATATCTGAATAAACAAAAAACTCAATCTACATCTATCATCAGTAATATAAATGAAAAACTTCAACTCATCTTTTCAGGGTCTCCTAATTGCTACAGCTACAAGTGCTATTTCTTTGTTTGCTTTAACTAACTCTGCTATGGCTTTTTTACCCTTAGTTGATACTGAAGATACTTTTCATGTAAGGAGCATTCTCGACCGGGATTTTAATGGTGTATCGCATAATCTATCTGTAAATTCTAATTCTTTCAATGATGTGTTTGGTAATTCTGGAGACTTAACTATTACAGAAGAAAAAACACCTACACTTTGGGAAGATTCTACTGTGTATGCCGATACTACAGTTTCCAAATTCATGACTTTTCAGGGCAAAACTCCTACAGAGACTAATTTACTGATCACGAACTCTACTGTGCCTTTCGATCCATTAAAACCTTTCAATGAGGGGTTGGGTGATTTTGAGGCTAAATTTAATCCATTGACACTAGGACCTATACTGTGGTGGTGGTTCGCTTCTAGTCTTGTGCTAGGTTGTATCACACTAGGGTTTAATGATAGAAGATACAGGAAAAACTAAAGGTTAAAAGGTAAATTATGAGAGGATAAAAGCGGATTTTTCTCGTTCTAGATATTTTCTGATGAGATACCAATTTCTCTTAATTACTCCTAATGATATTTTCGGTGTTGCTGAGAGTAAAACCTATTTTTCTGGAGTTTTTACTCTTTTAATTATTACTATATATGAGCACACCTTTTCCATTATATTTATAATATCTTGTCAAGTATTTGATGTCAAGTCATATTTTCAATTTTTTGAGATTTTTTTGATGAAATTTTTGAGTCAAAGACAGAATAAATCTTGACTTGTTTTTCTTGTCTCTTCAATCTATTTTTTCCTTGATTATTTTTGAGGCGATCGCTACTTGCTCATCTACAACTGCTATATTACTTCTACTGTGGAAAGTTAGGATTTTTTTTGAGGTTTGCCTGGGGATGATAATTCAGTATACTTTCTTATTTCCTGATTGAATCTTTCTGGATTTGATGATTTTTAGCGATGCGATCTCACTGGGTGACAAGCCCTTCAAAACTATTGTATGATCAGGATTTAAAGGATATCCACTCTGCCTAAATTTGACGGTTTTTATGAGAATAATAATTATTCTTAGTAGTGATGTGGGTTCGCGATATAGCTGC
>NZ_JAAHGB010000061.1:39842-41732 GCF_010672695.1 Okeania sp. SIO1H4 | reverse complement strand
TCGCAAGACCTTGTGTGATTCCAAGTCAATAGAGATGCTTAAACATTCCATCCGACTATTAATTCACTATCTTAAGTTTTGGGATTTGCCCGTTCCCTCTAGATTCATCCCGCCCCTCAGCAACGCCAAATTGCACGCTAACTATCGTCACCAATATATCCAATATATATTCTCTACAAAATAATTGGAAAGTACTAAAATATAACTAATTAATTTCTGTTAACTTAAATTAATGATTAAATAAAAATATGCCACCCAAAATAATTATAAAAAATCTCATTAAAATTTATGGCAAAAAACATCTTGCCGCTCTTAAGTTGTTTCGGGAAGGTAAAACAAGAGATTATATACTGCAATCCACAGGTAATGTATTAGGATTGGCCGATATATCTCTTGAGATTAATCAAGGGGAAATATTTGTATTAATGGGTTTATCCGGCTCAGGAAAATCTACCCTGGCTCGATGTATTAATCGTTTGATTCATCCCACTAGCGGACATATTTATATTGATGATGAAGATGTTGCTCACGTTGGTGAGACACGAATGCGAGAAATACGACTTAATAAAGTCTCAATGGTTTTTCAACGTTTTGGGTTGTTTCCTCACAAAACAGTCGCTGAAAATGTAGAGTATGGACTAAAGGTGCGGGGAGTTGAACGAATTAATCGTCGCCAGAAAGCACTAGAAACATTAGAAGTTGTGGGTTTAGCTAAATGGGCAGATTATAAACCGACCTCTTTGAGTGGGGGAATGCAGCAACGAGTGGGTTTGGCCCGTGCTTTGGCTACTGATGCAGAAATTTTATTAATGGACGAAGCTTTTAGTGCCCTTGACCCATTGACTAGGGGAGAGATGCAAGATGAATTGTTGCGACTCCAGAAAGAATTACACAAAACTATTGTGTTTATTAGTCATGATATTCAAGAGGCTTTGAAACTAGGCGATCGTATTGCTGTAATGAAAGCAGGGGCAATTGTTCAATTGGGGACACCAGAAGAATTACTCACTCAACCAAAAAATGATTATATCACTGCTTTCATCCAAGAGGTAAATCCTGCACAATTTATTACAGTAGGTTCTATTATTAATCAAACAGCTTCTCTGAGGATTGGCCAAGATTCTGTTGGCTCTGGGCTGAAAAAAATGTTAGACCATAATCTCCAAGTTATGTATGTGCTCGATCAACAGAATAAACCTGTTGGTTTGGTAAAAAAAGAACATCTAGAAACCAGTCTCAAACAGGAAAAAGAAGATATTATGGGGGTGATAGAAACTGATTTTCCTATAATTGATGTTTCTGCTCATCTAGGAAATATTTTTCACCTTTATAAACAAGGATTTCCTCTAGCGGTAGTTGATGAAGAAAAAGAATTTAAAGGTATGGTAGAAGCTTCTGATGTACTTACCAGTTTGGGGCGACAAACTACTCAAGAAAAATTACCTACTCCTTAACAAATTTCTTGAAAGCTTTTCAAGAAAAAAGAAAGGGTAGTCCTGCATAGTAATGTTTAAGGACAAAATTTGATATTTACCGAAATATTTATTCTCCCAGATATTCAACAGTATTTTGAGAGTAAGTCGTGAAAAATTATCGCTCCCTCTAACTTTTACCATTACTATGCACTACTACCAAAGAAAGCATTTGAACTATTTTGTGTAGCAATAAAAGTCTCTGTAGTTTAACTTTTTTTTCCAGTAATAATAAATTTAGGGTTTACACAAAAACACCACCCAAAGTAAATCGAGAAATTAGGTAAAACCACTATATATAGTAAAGAAAAACTATAACGTCTTAGATATGTAGTGTTGAGAACTGAAAAAACCATCTATATCTTAAAATCTCAAACAAATACCAAAACACCACCCAAAGTAAATCGAGAAATTAGGT